>JAFZPF010000101.1 GCA_017550455.1 Prevotella sp. | reverse complement strand
TATGCAGGCTGTAAGAAACAGAATCCCGTAAAAGTGCAAACATGTAAACAGAAACAAGTGAACACTAAGAGATCTTTCTACCGCTCATGATTACAAATCCCCAACTCAAGGCATCCGCATTCGGAAATGCGGATGAACGAGGGGGAGAAGGCATCCGTATTCGGAAATGCGGATGCATCGAGAGGGTAATGTCCTATATTATTACCTAAATAAAAACTCTGTAACTCTGTGTTGAGAAGAATTATGCGAGGAGGAGGAAGACGAAGTCAATCGTTAGAATAATTATCAATTATCAATTTTCAATTATCAATTAAAACTAAGGTTCTCCCAAAGCATCAACAATCATTTTTACCTGATTAGGTGTGTATTGTCTGGTACGCTTAGTCAACCCTGTATGCTCAAGTCTTTTCCTTAAACCAGGATACCTGTCAATCCATCTGGATAGTTTCTTGTAAGCAGCCAACGGACTGATGTAGGGACTGTACAAAATCGCCAGTTCCATCCTCCCGTAAGACCGTATTTTGAAATCATCCATATTTTTCATGATGTAAATAATTTTCGGTTGGTGAATAAATCCTGATAAAGGTAGAAAAGATAATCAAACACAAAGTTAACCATTATCAACCCAACCAAAAGGATAATAGTTAATTTAACATTTGTTTAACTTAAAATTTAGATTAGTAAACAAGTAGACGAGTAGACAAGTAGACGAGTTATTAGTTTATACAAGGCGTTAGAAAGTGAAGAGTGAAGAGTGAAGAATAATAAATTTTCAATTTGTTGCGAAGCAACACGTCTCTCGGTCTCTCGGTCTTTTTGGTCTTTTGGTCTTTCGGTCTTTCGGTCTTTTGGTCTTTTGGTCTCACGGTCTTTTGTTTGTGTTTCCCCCGCCCCCTGCCCCGCCCCCACGGCTGGGGGTGGGGTGTTCGATTGGCATCGCAACGATAGCTTGATATTGTTACTTTTTACTGGCGGAATGCATCGGACGCCTCGCCCCCTACCAAGGGGGAGAGGATGGGAGAGGGGGGCAAGCTCTAAACCCTAACCCCCAAACTCTAAACCAAATATTGTTGCAATAGCGAGGGTTCCCCCGCCCCCTGCCCCGCCCCCACATGTTTATTGTTACTACATTCTCCGCAGGTCGTTGACCTGCGGCTACTGAGCGTTGACGCTTTCAGCGTCTATTGCCAACTGCAATATCATTACCTAATTAATAGTTGATAGTTATAATATATGAGATGGCACATATCGTTACCTATTTATAAGAAACATAAGAATTTGTAGGTTGCTATGAAGAGATACCGTAACTTTTCATCAATAAATGGTAACCTTCAGCGTGCATTTTTATTATCTTTGCAGGTGAAAATAATATTTTTTGATATGAAACGAATGATCACAGGGTGTATGTTGTTGCTGCTGTCATGTCTGCAGATAAGTGCTCAGAGAGACAATGCCCGTTCTGAAAGTATGGCTCCTCTCAGCAGGGTGGAGTCGGAGAAAATGATGACTGCCGTGGTTGACCAGTGGAAGAAAGACAAGCAGGTTCTTCTGCGTAGGGATTATGAGGGGATGGCCATCCACCATGACACGCTGGAGTTGAAGTTGTGGAAACAGCTGTATGGTCATGCTCCCGCAGGCGACAGAAGTATGTATATCTCGATGCATGGTGGTGGCGGTGTGCCGTCGGAGGTGAACAACCAACAGTGGAACAATCAGAAGTATCTGTATAGGCCTGCTGAGGGATTGTATGTGGCTCCGCGTGCTCCCGTGGATGCGTGGAATATGTGGTGCCAGCCGGGCATGGATGAGTTGTTGTCAAAGCTGATACAGGCTGCTGTCGTTTTTGATGGTGTGAATCCCGATAAGGTATATCTGATGGGTTATTCCGCCGGCGGTGATGGTGTATGGCGTATGGCTCCCCGTATGGCAGACACCTGGGCTGCTGCCTCGATGATGGCCGGTCATCCGGGTGATGTGAGACTGATCAACCTGCGTAATACCCCCTATATGATCTGGTGCGGCGCCTTAGATGCGGCATACGACCGTAACAAGCTTGACCGTGAGCGGGGGCTTCAGATGGACTCTTTGCAGAAGGCTGATCCGGAGGGGTATATCCACGAAACGCATATCGTAGAAGGGAAGCCGCATTGGATGGACAGGGTAGATACGTTGGCGGTGAGTTGGATGGCGCAGTATCAGCGCAACCCCTATCCGAAGAAGATCGTATGGGGGCAGGAGGAAGTGCTGCATCAGCATTTCTATTGGCTGACGGCTCCCCAAGAGGAATTAGCACGCTACAAGACCGTGCGGCTGGAGGTAAAAGACAACCGTATAGATATCTCCGAGTGTGGCTATACGCATCTCACCCTTTGGTTGAATGATGAACTGGTGAACCTCGACAAGAAGGTGGGTGTTTATTATCAAGGTCGTAAATTGTTCAAGGGAAAACTCAAGCGTACCCGTGCGAATATCCAACAGAGCATGCGTGAGCGTGATGATATCCGTTATGTCTTTCCGGCCAGGGTGGAGGTAAAAATGTGAGTTAGGCCAGGCTCCCTTCCTGTAGTGCCTCCAGCAGTCCTTGGCAGGCATCCTCTATGAGGTCGAGGGCCCAGATGAAGTCTTTTGTGCCACCGTAATAAGGATCGGGGATGGTGGGTTCCCCTGCGTATTTCTTCAGGTAGTCGGCCAGGCAGATAATCTTTTCTGCCTGTTTTTTGTCGGGTGCCAGTTGCCGGAGATCATAGATATTCTCTTCATCCATGCCGATGATATAGTCGTAACGGAGGAAGTCCTCCCTCCGTACCTGTTGTGCCCGGTGGTCGAAGAGATATCCGCGGGCAGCACCCTGTACGCGCATACGTTTATCGGGCAGCTGACCGATATGCCAGCCGCCGATGCCTGCACTGTTGATATAAAAGAGGTGGGAGAGTCCCTGCTGCTCCACATAGTGTTTCATCACCCCTTCAGCAGCCGGACTCCGGCAGATATTCCCCAGGCAGATGAACAACAGTCGTATTCTCTTCATATCCTTTTATAAAGCGAGGCTAAAGATACGAAGAAAAAGTGAAAATCCTTTCTTTTTCTTCATACTTTTTCGAAAAAAACATTACTTTTGTAAAAATATTAACTCAACTTGCGAAAGTTGAGTTGAAACGCTTGCGAAACTTAAATTATAATACAAAAGTAATGAGGATGAACAAAAAAAGATATCTGTCATGGCTCACGCTGCTCCTGATCGGCGTGATGCCATTAAGTGGTCAGACCACGAAGAAACGTACGCAACAGGAGATCACGATCCTGGCCAAGCGTGCCTGTGCAGCCTTTGACGAGAAGCGCTTCCAGTCGGCTATCTCCCTGATGGATGAGTACAAACAATATGCGCCGTTACCCCGTTATGGATATTACATGCTGACACTCAGTTGTCTGAAGACCGGGCAGAATGAGCGGTGTGTCAACTACGGAAAGGAGTGGGAGCGCACGGCCGACCGTGACAAGGATGAGCGTTGTAAGGCGCTGATCCTCGGGAATATGGCCGTGGCTTACTCGCTGATGGACCGTTATGAGGAGAGCATCGATTACTTCAAGCGCTCGTCGGCCATCCATCAGCAGAAAGACAAGGAACTGTATGCCCGTGACTGTGAGAATATCGGTTACGGCTACTGGTCGTTGAAGGACTATGAGCAGGCACGGGAGTGGTTTCAGTGTGCTGCTGAGTCGTGGATGACGAACCTGAAGACGGATCTCCAGAAGGTGGAGCTGGGAAAGTGCGAGAATGCTGACTTAGGCAGGGTGCTCTACGACTGGTCGATGTCGTGTTATGCGATGGGTGACATCGAGATGGGTAAGCGGCTGTTGCTCGCTTCCTCGCGTTGCGGTTATGCCGAGGCCAAGGAATATATGGAGAGGGGGAAATAGTTTATAGTTTAGAGTTAATAGTTTAGAGTTTAGGACTCATACCGATTAACGCCTCGAAGAGGCAAAAGAAATCAGCCCTGGGCAGCGCCCTGTGGTTCTAAGGGTAATACCCTGCGGTTCATAGTTAATAAGGTAATGTCCTTTTAACTTCCCTTTAACTCCCTTTTAACTTCCCTTTAACTCCTTGTAGTTTAGAATCTTAATAATAACAATAAATGAAACATTACATTGCTATCAGTATTCTTTTAACGTGTACCTTATCGTTGTCAGCCCAGAAGAAGCCACTGGATCATTCCGTGTATGACGGATGGCAGACGGTGGGCCCCACAGCCGTGTCCCCACGCGGGAATATCCTGACTTATGAGGTGAACCCTCAGGAAGGTGACGGCTTTCTCGTGATCCGGAACGTCAGACAGAAGAAGGAGGTGACCATCCCCCGTGGTTATCGGGCTACGATCCTGGATAACGAACAGCAGGTGGTGTGCCTGATCAAACCGTTCTTCAAAGACACCCGTCAGGCAAAGATCAAGAAGAAGAAAGCTGAGGATATGCCGAAGGATACCCTTGCCATCATCGACGCCAAGACATTCTCTATCAAGAAGATCGCCTCAGTGCAAAGTTATCAGTTGGGGAAACATGCGGTCGATGCCATGGCCTTCCTGTCGGCCGACACCGCGATCATCCCTAAGAAGGAGCGCACGAACAAAGACATCGGCCGTCCGGTGATGGTTTATTTCTTCGATACAGGCATCACCGACACGCTCAGGCATATCGACAAATACCAGTTTGACAAATATGGTAAAGCACTGGCTGTCACCATCAAAGAGAAGAAAAACAAGATGCTCGTGGCTCGCTATGGTGTGGACGACCGAACACTGAGATTCGTCCGTGATACGATGGTCTATTATTCGCTGCCACAGTTTGATGAGTCGGCCGACAAGGCATTGTACGTGCAGGCTGCCGACACGCTGATCAGCGGTAGTAAGCATGGAGAACTGATGATCATGGAGATGATCAACGGTAAACTGGAAAGTAGAAAACTCGTCAGTATCGACCAACAGAAGAAGCTGTCGGGATGGGGCATCACCGAGAACAGTCGTCCATCGTTCAGTGAGAACGGCAAACGGATCTTCGTGGGAATACAACCCTACCAACCACCGAAGGATACGACATTGGTATCTTTCGAGACCGCCGGACTGGATATCTGGAATTACAATGCACCGGAGATACCACCGATGATGAAGGTGAACCTCCAGCGTGACCTCGCCCGTACGATGCTCTCTGTCTATGATGAGCGTCAGCAACAGCTCATCCCCCTGACGCTTTCGCCCTACGACCGGGTGACGCTGGCCGAAAAAGGGAATGCCTCGTATGCCCTCTCGGTAGACCGAACGAAGACCATCGTCGCCACACAGTGGGATATGCAGGGTGAGCAGACGGTCTCTCTGGTGGACCTGAGCAATGGTCAGCGAAAAGAGATAGTCACCGGGAAGGTTGATCGATGTGCGGTCTCCCCTGCCGGGAAATATGTTGTATGGTATGATGCGCCTGAGCGTCGCTGGATGGTTTATGATGTCAATGGCGGCACACGGAAGGTGCTCTCCGCCGCTATCCCCACCTGTACGTGGGATGAGACAGACGATCATCCGATGATGCCGGAGGCTTATGGCATCGCCGGGTGGACGCAGCATGATCAGGAGGTGCTGATATACGACCGTTATGACATCTGGAAAGTCAATCCCTCCACGGGTACTACGGTCTGTCTGACGAAAGGACAAGGTAGGGAAAAGCAGCTCACCTACCGGTATGTTCCGCTGAAAGATGCGGAGGAAGAGCCTTTCATCCGATCGACGGAGTCACTGATCTTAAGTGTCTTCGATAACGTGACGAAGAAAAACGGTTATGCCTCGGTGAACGTCAACAAACCTGCGGCCCCGCAACTCCTGGCACTGGAGGGTTATACGTATGCCATCCCGATGAAAGCCAAGGATGCGGAGGTATATATCTATAAGAAAGGTAACTTCCAGCATCCGATGGATCTGTATCTTTCTTCTTCCCTCGGGAAAAACGAACAGAAACTGAGTAGTATCAACCCACAACAGAAAGATTACCTCTGGGGAACGGCAGAACTCTTCCATTGGTATGCTTACGACGGGACGCCGCTGGACGGACTGTTGTATAAACCGGAGAACTTCGATGAGAACAAGAAATACCCAGTGATGATTTATTTCTACGAGAAACGCTCAGAGAACCTCTATACCTATTATTCACCGGCACCCAGCCGTTCTACGGTGAATATCGCTTTCTATTGCTCCCGCGGTTATATCGTCTTCGTGCCGGATATCGTTTATCATGCCGGCACACCGGGGGAATCGGCCTATAACTGTATCGTCAGTGGTGCTGAGGCATTGGCAAAGAACAGATGGGTGGACAAAGAGAATATGGCGATCCAAGGACAGAGCTGGGGCGGTTATCAGGTGGCATACCTCATCACCCGCACGAATATGTTCAAGGCAGCAGGTGCCGGAGCTCCCGTGGCAAACATGACGAGCGCCTATGGTGGTATCCGCTGGCAGACGGGCATGAGCCGACAGTTCCAGTATGAGCAGAGCCAGAGTCGTATCGGCAGGGATCTGTGGAATGGCATCGAACTGTATATGGAGAACTCACCGCTCTTCAAACTGCCTAACGTGCAGACACCGGTGCTCATCATGCACAACGATGCCGACGGGGCTGTACCCTGGTATCAGGGCATCGAGATGTTCATGGGACTCAGAAGACTGGGTAAACCTGCATGGCTCCTGGAATACAACAATGAGGAACATAACCTGAAGGAGCGGCGTAACAGCAAGGACCTCTCCATCCGCCTCCAACAGTTCTTCGACCACTATCTCAAAGGGGCTCCCGAACCGGCATGGATGCGCTATGGCATCCCCACCTCCAAGAAAGGACAGTACTTCGGATTCGAGAATGCGGAGTGATTATTAAGTGAAGAGTGTAGAGTGAAGAGTGAAGAATTTTGCGAGTAAGCGAGGGCAGAGCTATGCTTGCATAAGCTATGCCGAGCGTTAGCAAAATCGCCGAAGGCAATTGCGAGTAAGCGAGTGCAGAGTAAAAGTTGTTTTAGCTATGCCAAGTATGAGCATAATCGCCAAAGGCAATAGATAATTGAGAATCGCTTAAGGCAATTGATAATGGAAAATTTCGCGAAGCGAAAGTATCGTAATCTCGAAGTATCGTAATCTCGAGGTTTCGAAATCTCCTAACGATGTTTAAACAGTGAGCCTGCCACTCGGGGACAGGCTCTTTTTTGTGCCTGTCCCCGTCCATAAAAAACAGGGAGACCGCTTCGCAGCAGTCCCCCCACAACTAAACCGTTTAACTAATCAATTTAAAAACAATTTACTCAAATGCTGTTTACAAAAAACTCATTTATTCATTAACTATTAACTCGTCAACTCGTTTACTTGTTTACTCGTCAACTCGTCTATTTGTTTACTCGTTAACTTGTCAACTCGTCAACTATTTAAAATCTTGTTCGTACACCGACGAGGAGTACTCCTTGTTCACCCATACCGACCTCTGCGAAGGCACGGATATTCTCACCACCTACCTCAGCACCGATGAGGGATGCCTGCCAGTTGAAGTGCCAAGCTGTCTCGTTGTAATTATCTCCCTTGCCATTAACAAAGTCGATCTTCTCATTGCGAAGTGTCACACCGGCAGCCAACTTAGAGTACATTCCGAAGTTCTTGGAGCGTAACCAGTCGAACTTCACACTCGGCATCACGGTAAGGTAGTTGTTCTTGGTGATACCATCTTTAATCTTATGATCTTTGTCGAAGTAGAGATCCTCCTTAAGATTTCCATATGCAAAGATTCCACCCACGGCGACAACCGGACTTGTGCGGTAGAAGTATTCAATGGCAATCGGACCCGTGAATGACTCATTGTCGTAGCTTGCCCCGCTCATGCCTGTGATAGCATCCTCAAACACATCGAGTATATTGGAGTTGGATACCCATCCGTAAGAAACTGCCACCTCGTGTTTACCGTTGTAACTAAACTTCTGCGCCTGTGCGCTAACTGCTGTCATCATAACCATCATGACGATCATTAATCTAATTCTTTTCATAATCTTTATTTTTTAATTGTTAATACTTTATCTTTTGTTGACAGGCGAGCCCGTCGTTGTTATTTCTGATGCAAAGATAGGACGGAAAAGGGTGGCATGAAAGAATTCTCTGCTTTATTCGTCATTTATGTATGGACAGACCGGGGGTGTTTGGACAAAAAAGGGAAAAAGGCTGAAATCTTGTCTAATGATGTTTCGAACTCCTTAAAAGAAAGAAAATATTTAAATAATTTGGCAGTTTGTATCTTTTCGATTATCTTTGCACAATCATTTATTGCGCAAACGCTGTTCCGCTAGCTCAGTTGGTTTAGAGCGCCGCCTTGACAGGGCGGAGGTCACTGGTTCGAACCCAGTGCGGAACACGGAAATCAGATTTGTTTATGAGTTATGTGTTAATGTGTTTATGAGTTGTTCGTCATAAACATTTTTTCTGTGTCTCTGTGTTGAAAAAAGTCGGGGACAGGGCCGCTTTGCAGACCTGTCCCCGATGGGTTTCAGCGATTTTGCTCACGCATAATTCTTCACTCTTCACTCTTCACTCGTCCCTCTTCACTGAAAAGCGATACACGGCGAAGGTGCGTGCGGGCACGGTGAGGGACACCTTGTTGCCGCTGGCTTTCACCTGAGCAGTCTTGGGCACCACCACATCTTTATCCTTGATGGTATTGGCAGCATCGGCACTGGCGGCATGGAGGGTTGTGACTGTACCGTCTTTAAAGAGATTCTTGGTACCTGTCAGCGTGATCTCCACGGGTTTCTCAGCTTCTGACGTGTTGACGATCTTGATGATATACTGGTTGTGGTTCTGATCATAGACAGCTGAAGCACAGAGACCGTCCTTACCCGTGATGGGTTGTTTGTATTCCGTCAGTTTCAGCACGTGTGTACCTCTGTTGCAGGCATACATCTGCTGTACATAATAGTTGGGTGTACGCACCGTGGTGAGGTTGTCCATCCATATCAGGTCGGGACGCCACTGCCAACCTTCCTCATGGGCAAAGAGGGGCGCATAGGTAGCCATGTGTACCACATCGGCATTACGCTCGAAACCTGTCATGAGGGCCGCTTCGCAGAGGGCTGCGTCGAAGACATTCTTTGCCTCGGGGAAGTCGGCAGCATGCTCTTTAATATGGCAGGCATACTCACCGGCAAACACCTTCGGGCCTCTGCGGTCGTATTTGTCATAACGAGTGACATTGTTCATGAACCAGTCTTGGTTGCAGTAGTAATGTTCATCCACGAGGTCAACCTTCAGGCGGCGCATCTGTGCCCAGCCATAGGTGAAATTCTCGCCGTCGGGAGAAGGACCGGAGGAGCCCACGATCTTTATCTCCGGGTGACGTGCGCGAAGCACGGTGAGGAATTTCTCCAGACGTTCAGGATACAAGGGGCCCCACTGCTCGTTGCCGATACCGAGATACTGCAAGTTGAAAGGAGTGGGATGGCCCATGTCGGCGCGCAGCTTACCCCATTTCGTAGATGTGTTACCATTGGCAAACTCTATCAGGTCGAGGGCATCCTGGATATACGGATCGAGCTTGTCGAGAGGAATGTGCGCATCCGAATGGTCATCGTTCTGATATTGGCATGCCAGTCCGACGTTCAGGATCGGCAGGGGTGCAGCTCCGATATACTCTGAGAGGAGGAACAACTCATAGAAGCCCATGCCATACGTCTGGAAATAGTTGGGGAACATACGATGTGGGAAGGTGTAGCTCCATCTGTTCTCATTGAGCGGACGGTTCTCTGCCGGTCCCACGGAGTTCTTCCATTGGTAACGTGTGTTGATATCCGTGCCTTCCACGATACAACCGCCGGGGAAGCGGAACACACCGGGATGGAGGTCTTTCAGATCGTTCACTAGGTCACGACGCAATCCATTCCAGTTGTCTTCCGGGAAGAGGGAGATATGATCGAGATCCACGCCGTCGCCTTTCTGGTGGAAGATACGCAGGCATCCCTTGGCAACGGTCTTGTTGCTGGTGATGTCCACCTCATATTTCTTCCAGTCCTTACTGTCGATGACAATGGTCTGTTTCTGGATCACCTCATCATTATTATCGACGAGCTCCATCCTTATCTCCGTACGTTTGCCGGCCGCAGCATGCAGTCGTCCATATACAGAGAAATGGTATGCCATGCCTTTCTTAAATCCCATACCGAAGAATCCACGGTTGTCGATGCCGGTACGTTTCTCACGATGACCGGAGTCGAAGAGTGTCACATAGTGGGGATTACGCTCGAAGGCGGGGCGGTCGGTGTTCAGCGTTACATTACCGAAGATATCCCATGCCATGAAGGATTGTGGAAACTCGAAGGATCTGTTTTCCACCATCTCAGCATACAGTCCGCCGTCAGCTCCGAAGTTGATATCCTCAAAGAAGATACCATACATGGTCGTCTGGATGGGAGAGCCCAGTTTCTTAGCGTCTAAAACAAACGGGTGTAGCCCCTCATCTGCCATTGCCGGCAATACCGTCATGAGGAGCGCCACACAAAGTGGAATGAATGATTTTTTCATTTTCTTATCGTTTTATGGGTTGAATGTGCAAACCAAAGCGTTTCTTATTGTAGTTCACGCGGTATTGTGGAAGAGCCTCAGCATAGCCACTCCAGCTGTCGATACCACCCACACCGGCGTGCTCGGCATCGATAAACAGATGGGTGAACTTGCTCTTAGCTACTTGTTCGGAGTGACGCTGATGCTTCGTGTCACCATCGTCGAGTGCCTCTATGTCGTAATGGAGGGCCGATGCGTAGAGGGGATGATGACTGGTGATACACCAGCCGTTGCCGTTGGCATCTGTCTGTTTCCACCAGCGCATATCACTCTTCGTGCCGGTCTCCTGTGGACGGATATAGGGGTAGAACTGCTCGTCGGCTGTCTGCTCATAGATGCCGATGCGCTGTGACTCCTTACGGTCGATGTAGTTCTCTATCGGTCCGCGTCCGTAGAATTTACTCTTATCCATGTCGTAAGGCAGTTGGATATCCAGTCCGAAGCGGAACATGTTGGGGACTTCCGCTCCCTCAGTGGGCACGAATGTCTGATGCATCACGATGTCACCGCCTGTCTTGATGATATAGTTCATGATTAATTCAGCCTTCACCTCCGGCAACTGTAGGGTCGTCTCTACGGTAACCTGATTCTCGTTGAGCTTGTTCTTCGTCTTGCCGGCCGTGATATTGACCAGGTTCATGACTGGGTTCTTCCACACGTTGTATTTCGTGTTGATCTTCGAACCCATGTCATTGTCGGTGACGGCCCGCCAGAAGTTAGGCTTGATGGTGCCTCCTTCGGCAAGCATCGAGACGCCGTCCACCACATAACGTGTCATCAGTCCGGTCTGCAGACTGAAGTCGATCGCCACATGTTTGTTGGTGATGCTCACGATACCCCGTTTCTTGTCTTTCTTCACCTTGAAGGTGGCGGTGGCATCGTATTCGCTATCATAGTCACGCTGGTATTTCTTCAGCACGAACTGACGGTAGGCCACAAGCTGGTTAGCCTCCATCAGGGGCTCAGCCTTCTTCAATCGGAAGTCGATGTTCAGCAGCAGTTCCTTGTTGAGATAATCCTCGTTGTTCAACTGTACGGGCAGGGTGAAAGTCTCCTGCTGCTGGGGCGCAATATTCAGGTCGTTGTATGTACCTGTCTGCACCTGTTCGCCGTCAGCCAGCAGGGTCCAGATCATCTTCACATTCTTCAGGTCCTTGAAGAAATTCTCGTTTCTCACGGAGATTTTCCCTTGCTGCATATCGACATCCTCCGCCCAGATATTCTGGTGGAAATATCCCACCTCATACATATGCGGATTGGGCACACGGTCAGGACTGATCAGACCGTTGTTGTTGAAGTTCTGATCCCCCTTGTCATCATAGTCGTTATAATCACCCGCATAGGTGTAGATCTTCCGGCCCTGAGTATCCTTACCGTGTAAGGCCTGATCAACGAAGTCCCAGATGAATCCACCCTGGTATTTCGGGTATTTCCTGATCAACTCCCAGTATTCCTTGAAACCGCCGCCGGAGTTACCCATAGCATGGTTGTACTCACATTGTATCAGCGGCTTTGTCTTGGTGGGGTCATTGCAATAACGCTCACACCACTCATGAGAAGCATACATTGGACACATCAAGTCGGTATTCTCGTTGCCCTGACCTCTCTCCCAATGGATGGGCCTGTCGGCATCCACGCTCTTGATCCACTTGTAGGCAACGGTGAAGTTCGGACCATCGACAGTCTCGTTGCCCATACTCCAGATAATCACACTTGGATGATTGAAGTTAACCCTCACATTATGCTGGTTACGCTGCATGATCTGGTCGAGGAACAGTGGCGTCTTCGAGATCGCATCATCGTGATAACCGAAACCATGACTCTCCTGGTTGGCTTCTGCACAGAGGTAGATACCGTATTCGTCGCACAGATCATACCAGACGGGATCGTCGGCATAATGACAGGTACGTACGGCGTTGACATTAAACTGCTTCATGATCTTGATATCCTGAATCATCCGTTCACGGCTAACCACATAGCCACCGTCGGGATCCATCTCATGACGGTCAACACCCTTGATGAGTATCGGTTGTCCATTGACCAACAACTGGGAGTTCTTGATCTCCACCTTACGGAAACCAATCTTCTGACAGATCACTTCTGTGGGCTCAGCGGCCACCTCAGTGATGGTCTTACGCCCTTTCTTCGTGGTCTTCACAGCATATACCGATGCGAGCAACTTATACAGATATGGTGTCTCAGCTGTCCAGCGCTGACAGTTGGGTAATACCGCCTTGAAACGCTTCACCCCATTGTCTTCAGATTCCTCGATACCGGTCATGGCCACTTCCTTACCCTGTGCATCCACCAGCTGGTATCTGATGACGGTGTTTGCCGTGACAGGAGCCTCAATGTTGAGTGTGCCGTCCTGGTAG
>JAFZPF010000100.1 GCA_017550455.1 Prevotella sp. | reverse complement strand
CAGATCGTCAGTCTTGAAGCCTATAACCCCGCAGGAGAAGATACAGAGATTCAGCATTTGGTTCCTGACAGCAAAGGATACGTATATACCTCGTATAAACAAAACACGCTGCATATCACTTTCACGGTAAAAGACTTCTCGCAGTCCGGGCGAGTGGAATATTCTTATCTCATGAAAGGACTGAATGATGAGTGGTATTATATTGATAACGATGATGATGTGGTGTTCCGCGGTCTGCGTCCCGGCAACTACACATTCATTCTTCGGGCAAAGCTGAAGAGTCAAGATTGGGAAGAGGCTTCTATCACCCAGATTAAGATCCGTATCAAGCCACCCTTCTGGCTATCGTGGTGGGCATATCTTCTCTATGCCCTGTTGTTAGGTACTATCGTATGGATATTGATGTCTACGTACAAACGAAAACTGCAACTCGAGAATTCCCTTGAGTTGGAGCGGCGTGACAACCTCCAGAAAGAAGAACTGAACGAAGAACGGTTACGTTTCTTCACAAACATCACCCATGAGCTACGCACACCACTCACACTCATCCTGGGTCCATTGGAAGATCTTGTCAACGACAACCAATTATCGGAAACCTATCACAAGAAACTGGAGCTGATTAACAAAAGCGCCGGCAGGCTACGCGACCTGATCAACCAGATACTGGAATTCCGAAAGACGGAGACACAGAATCGTCAACTCACAGTAGCAAAGGGTGACTTGGGAACGCTTGTCACAGAGATAGGACAGTACTATAAACAACTCAACCGTAACCCGCAAGTGGCGGTGAATATCGCTGTAAGTAACAAGGTACCACCTGTTTATTTCGATTCGGAGGTTATCTCGTCCATTATCAGTAATCTGATGTCGAATGCCGTAAAATATACGGAGAAGGGATTTATCAATCTGTCACTTGATACTGATGACCATGACCAAGCAATCATATCCGTGGAAGACTCTGGATATGGCATCGCACCAGATGCATTGGATCATATCTTCGACCGGTATTATCAAGCGAAAGGGGAGCATCAGGCATCGGGTACTGGAATAGGATTAGCACTGGTGAAATCACTTGCCGACTTGCATCAAGGTACACTGACAGTAGATAGTCAATTAGGTAAGGGCACGAAATTCTCGTTTGCCATTTTGACAGATAACACCTATCCTAATGCCTTACATAAAGAAGATCGTGACGAGGAGACAGAGAAAGAAAGTGATAATTCCGCCATGGCAGATTATGAAGATGACCAACGACCCGTATTACTCGTTGTGGAAGACAATAGCGATATACGACAATATATCGCCAACTCCATGGGCGATGATTTCCAAATCCTGCAAGCAGCTGATGGTGTGGAAGGTTTGGAGATTGCCCTTGAGAATATCCCAGACATCATTGTCAGTGATATCATGATGCCAAAGATGAATGGCATCGATCTCACCCGCCGACTGAAAGAAGATATCAACACCAGTCATATTCCCATTATTTTACTCACAGCTAAAGATTCTGTCGAGGATAAGCAAGAGGGCTATGAGAGTGGAGCTGACTCTTATCTCACCAAGCCTTTCAGTTCCCGTCTGTTGCAGAGTCGTATCAACAACCTCTTGTCCGGCAGGCGCCATCTTGCAGAGTTGATCCTGCAGAGGAGTCAGAATACCACAACAGCGAACAGCCCCGCACTTTATCCAACTGATGAGAAGCCTCAACTAAATCGTCTCGACCGGGAGTTTATAGACAAGATGAATCGGGTGATACAAGAGAATATCGACACAGAGAATCTTGACATGGCATTCATGACGGATAAGATGGCCATGAGCCATTCTACCTTCTACCGGAAAGTGAAAGCACTTACCGGAATGACGGCAAAAGAGTATATCCGCAAGCTGCGTTTGCAACGCTGTGCCCAGTTGCTCGCCAGTGGTGATTACAATGTGTCGGAGGCAGCATCGATGACCGGTTTCAACGATCTTGGTCATTTCCGCGAGGTGTTCAAAAAAGAATATGGAGTAGCCCCCTCAGATTATTCGAAGAATAGAAATCAACGTTAAAATGAAACGAATAATTAGTATTGCTGTCTTTGTTATTGTTTGTTTACAGAACATTATTGCTCAAAACGATCTTGTATGGTTTGACGGAAACTCACCCATTATCTATTCTGTTTCCGGAAAAGTCGATCCTGTAGTAAAAATCGCCTTGGAAATGTTCAAAGAAGATATGCGTCTTGTAACAGGCATGGAGCCTCAGCCATCCGCGAAAGGTATCATCCGCATTATCCAAAAAAAGAATCAGGAGAACCAATCCCAAGACGGCTTCGAGATCTATATCAGAAAAGGAAAAATCTTTGTGATAGGGCATGGAGGAAGAGGAACCGCATATGGCATTCTCGAGTTATCAAGATTAGCAGGTGTTTCTCCATGGGTATGGTGGGGTGATATCGTTCCTGAAAGGAAAACGTCATTATCACTTCCCACAGATTATCATACACGACAACAGCCAAGTGTGGAATACCGGGGTATCTTTATTAATGATGAAGACTGGTCCATACGCCCCTGGAGCAGTAAGACATTAGAACCGGGAGCTGAAGGACGTATCGGTGTGCAAACCTATAAACGTATCTTCCAACTCCTTCTACGACTTCGCGGTAATACAATCTGGCCGGCCATGCACGAGGGAACCATTGCTTTCTTCGATGTAGAGGGTGTAAAGGAAATGGCTGACTCATTCAGCATCGTCTTGGGAACCTCTCACTGTGAACCTATGATGCGAAACAATGTTGGAGAATGGAAGAAAGCCGATCGTGGCCCTTTCAATTATAAGATCAACCGTCAATCTGTTCAGAACTACTGGATTGAGCGACTGAAAGAGGTAAAAGATAGGCGAGATAATATCTTTACTATCGGCATGCGGGGTATTCACGACAGTTCGATGGAAGGTTATTCGACCATGCAAGAAAAGTTCGAGGGATTGCAGCAAGTCATCAATGATCAACAGACTTTACTTGAAGAGTATGTAGGCAATCCTAAGAAACTGACACAGATGTTCGTTCCTTATAAAGAAGTGTTGGAACTCTATGAAAACGGTTTGAAGGTTCCGGATTACGTTACGTTGATGTGGTGCGACGACAATTATGGTTACATCACCAGATTATCTGACGATGCAGAACAGCAACGGAGTGGTGGTGCCGGAATCTATTACCACCTGAGTTATTGGGGGCGACCACATGATTATCTCTGGTTGACGACGACACAACCAGGACTGATATTCAATGAAATGAGCGAGGCATATCGTCATCATGCACGCAAAATATGGATAGCTAATGTCCATGACCCAAAAGTGGCAGGCTATGACTTAGAGCTGTTCATGGATATAGCATGGAACATCAACAGTGTAAGTGCTGCCACCGTCACCCATCATTACAAAGGATGGTTATGCCGGCAGTTTGGCCACGACATAGGAAATCGTATATTTCCTGCCATGCACGATTTTTATCGTCTTTGCGGTGAACGTCGCCCGGAATTTACAGGACACACACAAGTAGAACTGGATAAGAAAAAGTATGAAAGGGGATTATCACCTGTCATCACTGTCGATTGGGACAGGCAGGAAGCAAGCCAACGTCTCAGTGACTTCGAGAAGATAAAAAGATGTGTAGAAGATAATTATCCACACGTACGGAAAGATTTACAAGATGCTTATTTCACAGCCATTCTCTATCCCGTGCTCGCCACAGCAGCCATGAACAGGAAGATCCTGGGAGACACGACTGAGAGCCACAAGGCATATCAGGAGATCCTCCAACTGACAGCACGATATAACGAGATAAAAGAAGGTAAATGGCGCTATCTGATGAGTGCTGCTCCCCGTGATTTACCAGTATACAGGGATGTGCGTGCATCCTTATCCCCTGATAAGCAGCAGCCCATCATTGTCAGAGATGCACATACTTTTAACCAAGCTACACAGGGAGCTCATCCTATACAGATGCTCGGCTACTCAATGAATGCTGTCTCCTTACCCAGAGAAGGGTCGTTAATCTATTCATTTACTGTTGATAAGGATGATACCTATACCCTTT
>JAFZPF010000099.1 GCA_017550455.1 Prevotella sp. | reverse complement strand
GTAAGGCGATACGTCATGATATTACCATCCTCTCCATGCATACGAATATCGACAATGCTGTCGGAGGTGTGAACTATAAGATTGCAGAGAAACTGGGATTAGAGCAATGCCAGTTGTTCTGTGAAAAACAGGTAGGTGATATCCAAGGTGGTAGTGGGGTAGTAGGTGTCTTTACAGAACCTCTGACTGCAGTGGCGTTCATCGATCGACTGAAGGCTGTCTTCGGTGTTATGTGTGTGATGGGTAACGAACTGTTGCAGCGCCCAATCCGTAAGGTGGCTATCTGTGGAGGTGCCGGTTCTTTCCTGCTTCTAGAGGCTATCGCCATGGGAGCAGATGCTTTCATTACCGGTGAGATGCATTATCATGAATATTTTGCCCACGAGCAGGAAATACAGATTGCTGTGATTGGACATTATCAGAGTGAGCAATACACAGCAGAACTCTTCGCAGAGATACTTAATACGTCGTGTCCGGAGCTGAAGACTTACATTACGAGTATCAACACCAATCCGATATATTATTTCTGATTATAATAATTTTTAAATATCAATACATATTATGGCAAAGAAAGATCCTACAGATTTGACAGTAGAAGAGAAATTGAAAACACTCTATCAGTTACAGTTGACACTGTCGGCTATTGATGAGAAAAGGGCGCTGAGAGGCGAGTTGCCACTTGAAGTGCAAGATTTGGAAGATGAAATCGCCGGTCTGAACACCCGTAAGGAGAAGATCGAGGCAGAGATAGAAGAGTTCCGTCAGGCAGTCTTGCAGCGTAAGGCTGACATCCAAGAGGCAGAAGCCAGTGTGGAACGTTATAAGAAACAGCTCGATGAGGTTAGGAACAACCGTGAGTATGACACTCTTAGTAAGGAGATTGAGTTCCAGGGACTGGAGATTGAGCTCTGCAACAAGAAGATTCGTGAGGCTAATGCCCGCGTGGAAGAACGTACCCTTGACCTTGCTGATACCGAGGCGTTGATAGCTGATCGCCAGCAGGCACTTGTCGAGAAGAAGAATGAACTTGACGAGATTATGGACGAGACACGTGTAGAGGAGGAGAACCTCCGTGAGCGTTCTAAGGAGTTGGAGATGAAGATTGAGCCACGTCTGCTCACCAGCTTCAAACGAATCCGTCGTAATGCTCATAACGGTCTGGGTGTTGTGTATGTTCAGCGTGATGCCTGCGGTGGTTGTTTCAACAAGATTCCACCTCAGCGACAGTTGGATATCAAGATGCACAAGAAGATTATCGTTTGCGAATATTGTGGACGAATCATGATTGATCCTGAGTTGGCAGGTGTCAAGACAGACGCTGTTGAAGAGAAGCCAAAGCGTAAGCGCGCCATCCGTCGCCGCAAAGAGGAAGAGACGGAGGATTGATTTAGTTCATAGTTCATAGTTTATAGTTTATAGTTTAAAGTTAAAGGACTAAGGCTATTGGGGGATTGGCTGTAGGGAAGTGTATGTCCCCATCAAAGGAAAGTCTATAAAAGTAATCTAAAATAATATTTATGAGTCAGACAAACAAACAAAACAGTAGTATCATCGCTATTGTAACGATGTTCTTTCTTTATGCGATGATCTCGTTCGTTACCAATTTGGGTGCTCCTATTGGTGTGATTTGGAAGAGCCAGCCTGAGATTGGCGGTTCTAACGTGCTCGGTATCATGGGTAACTTCATGAACTTCTTCGCTTATCTCTTCATGGGTATTCCTGCTGGTAAGATGCTTACCAAGTTGGGTTATAAGAAGACTGCTCTTACAGGTATCGCTGTTGGATTCATCGGTGTGTTCATTCAGTATCTCTCAGGTTTCTCCAGTGGAATACCCGGATTCTGCATCTATCTGCTCGGTGCTTTCATCTCCGGTTTCTCTGTATGTATCCTGAATACTGTCGTTAACCCGATGCTTAACCTGCTCGGTGGTGGTGGAAACCGTGGAAACCAGCTGAACATGATCGGTGGAACATTGAACTCTTTATCAGGAACAATGACTCCAATGCTCGTTGGTGCTCTCATCGGTACAGTTACTAAGGACACTCAGATGGCGGATGTCAACCTGGTATTGTTCATCGCTATGGCAGTCTTTGCAGCAGCATTCGTCATCCTCTCTTTCATACCTATCAAGGATCCAGAGGCTGCACGTGTTACTGCTGAAACAAAGTTCGAGCACTCTCCATGGTCATTCCGTCATCTCAAACTGGGTGTTATCGCCATCTTTGTATATGTAGGTGTTGAGGTAGGTATCCCTGGTGGATTGAACTTCTTCCTTTCTGATCCTTCAGAGCGTGGTGCCGGTCTGCTTGAGAATGCAGCAACCATTGGTGGTGCTGTTGCTGCCATGTATTGGCTCTTGATGCTTGTCGGCCGTCTCTGCTCCAGTTTCATAGCTGCAAAGGTTTCAGCACGTCAGTTAATGACGGTCACTACATCAGTGGGTATGATCTTGATCATCATTGCGATGCTGCTTCCGAAGACAACAACCGTTACCATGCCGTTGTTCGATATTATGAAGTTCCAGGTAACCTATGCTACTGTTCCTGTCAGTGCTCTGCTGCTCGTTTTGTGCGGACTCTGTACATCTGTAATGTGGACCAGTATCTTCAACCTCTCTACAGAGGGTCTCGGCAAATATACCGCTCAGGCTTCCGGTATCTTCATGATGATGGTTGTGGGTGGCGGTGTTCTGCCCGTTGTACAGAACTTCTTCGCAGATATCATGGGCTATATGCCGAGTTACTTCGTGTATCTCCTCGCCATGGCTTACATGTTCTTCTATGCTGTTTGGGGCAGTAAGAACGTCAACAAGGATATTCCGGTATAAATCCGTGAAAGAATAAATAGTGGAGAATGTATGACAACAGTCATCTTCTCCACTATCTTTTTTGATGGCATTTAATGCGTAAAACTTCATTCATTCCATTTAATAGATTCTTCACTCTTAACTTTTTTCTATGGGTTTTATTGAAAATCATCTCTCTACTAACGAGAGAATCGTTTACAAAGGACATTTGCATTGGTTTGCCTTCATGGGAGGTATCTTCACACTCTTCGTTATCTGGGCCATTGCAGTAGGAATCTGTCTTTATAACCATCTAGAGTGGTGGATACCAACAATAATAACCGCTGTGATACTCATCGTCGGTTATATCTACATCACACTGGTGATGAAAAACACAGAGTATTACATTACCAACCGCCGACTGATTGTAAAGAAAGGTATCCTCGAGCGTCAGACCACAGAGTTGCGGCTTAGCAAGTGCGAGGGCGTGATCGTCAACCAGTCGATGCTGGGACGTCTCTTCAACTATGGCACGATCTCTATCACTACCGGTGAGGTGGTGAACGACTATAAGTTTCTGGCACGTCCTATTAAGTTCCGCACCATGATCAATGAGGTGCTCGACATGAATCAAGACGACGAGAACAAACAATAGGATGATTCTGTAGCAGTTCGCAGTGATGGTAAGCATTCATCAGATTGTAAAATATGAGGAAGACTCTTATCATAATGATCAGTTTAATAGCGATAATAACCTTAATAACAGCAATCATGATGACGAATACGAATGATAGTCAGCATTATGACAGTCCACAATATGAGCCGGTAATACGTCCGGCAACACAGGCAGGACGATTCTATGATGGTAACCCGGACAGACTCCGTCGTGAGGTTGACAGTCTGCTGTCGCTGCATGCCCAGGATGCTGTCCTTGACCATGTGGCAGCACTTATCGTGCCCCATGCCGGGTATTACTACTCAGGAAATGTAGCGGCTACAGCTTATACTACCCTTAATCCACAGAAGCCCTATAAGCGTATCTTTTTACTGGGACCCAGTCACCATACCTGGGTTAACGGGGCATCGGTGAACGATGAGGCTGACTATTATTCCACTCCTTTGGGCAAAGTAAGGGTTGACAAGGAGACCGTGCAAGCGTTACTTGACGCCGACACGGTGTTCTCGTTTGTTCCTGAGGCTCACGACAATGAACATTG
>JAFZPF010000012.1 GCA_017550455.1 Prevotella sp. | reverse complement strand
TCCCTGGCAGGTAAAAGGAAAGGTAAACCCCGGACTGATGAACTACTCGTTGGGCAAGGGATTACGCATGAACCAGTGGGGTGTACTGAATGTCAACGTCGACTACGCACAGGCATGGGGTGATCCCCGACAGAAGACCCGTTCTTACGACCGTTATAACTTCTCTGTGGGTTATGGCGTGGACATCACCAAGAAATGGCATACCGACACGAAGGTGCGTTACTCCTTGGGAAAAGACTGGTCGGGAAAGGATCCTGATGCCATGCAAGACGGCACAGAGACGAAGAACAAGAACCAGTCGATATCCCTGACGCACAACGGTAAGCTATCCCTCGATCTGCCCTTGGCGAGAACCATCGCCTACACCTTAGGTGTCACCTTCAACAATACAGACAACAGGAACACCTCGTTTGTAGGCACAAGCAGCGGACTGATCCCTATCATCACCGCCATGGAGACGGGCTATTACAATATCCCGTGGGAGAACAGCTCGTATAAGGCCACCGGTATCACGGAGAGCAGGATGATGAATATCTATGCGAAGATCAACAACTCCTTCTATTTCAAACATGGGAAGACCAACCAGCGTTTCAAAGTGGGTGCTGACTATAAATACGACAACAACAGCGGTAAGGGATATTACAATGAGGATGAGCGCCATCCGCTGCGCCCCAACAGTGGCGGTCGCCCACGTGCCTTCTCAGATGTTCCCGGACTGCATCAGTTTGCTGCCTTCGCAGAGGATAACTTCACCTGGAACTATTTCAAGAAGAGGAACTTACGTGTTCAGTTGGGAGCGCGTTTCACAGCTATGCAGCCGTTTGATGACATACGTACCTTTGCCTTCTCACCCCGACTGAATGTCACCCTCGAGGTAACCAACTGGCTGAACCTGCGTGGAGGTATCGGTATGAACTCCAAGACTCCGGGTCTTACTTATCTGTATCCCGACAAGCACTACTCTGACGTGGTAGCGGCCAACTACATGCCGCAAAACGATGCCGCAGCACAGATCCTCAACTACTACACGTATGTTTACAACGTGGAGTATTCCAAGAATCTGAAGAATGCCACAAACACGAAGATTGAGGTGGGTGCAGACATCAAACTGCCGGGAAACAGGAAACTGACCGTGATCGCATACCGCGACAAGACACCTAATGGCTTCGGAGCACTGACCGATTATGTCACCTATCAGGTGAACCGCTTCACAGAAGCACAGGGGCTGATCATCACCCCGGGGCAGGCTACGACCATCGACTATAACAACCCGGCACTTTCTACCACCATGTGGACCACCAAAGGGATGGTGGGCAATACCGATGTGAGCATCAACAAAGGACTGGAGTTTGACTTCGACCTTGGAAAGATCAAGCCCATCAATACCTCCTTGTATTTCTCCGGAGCTTGGCAAGAGAGCAAGAACTACTCCAAGAATCTCAACTCTACCAACCCGGTTAACAATCCCACCTCATACAGTCAGTATGGCACAGCGCCATTTAAGGTGGTATATCCTTCAGAGTTAGACTACAGCCGTTACCGTAGATTCGTCAATACCCTGCGTGCGGTTACCAATATCCCGGCACTGAGAATGGTTGCATCACTCACCGGACAGGTGATCTGGCACAACTCCAACCTCAGTTATATCGCCCCAAAGAGTCCTATCGGGTGGATCACCACCGATTTAAAATACAACACGTTGACAAGCAATATGTTGAACGGATATATCGGAGTTGACGGCAAGTATTATGAAACAGCACCCGAAGGCATACAGAGTGTTTCCGTTGCCGCCCAAGAGATCAACCCGCGTGATAATGTTCCTACCAAGAACCCTGTCACCTGGAATATCTCCGCACGACTCACCAAGGAATTCAGCAAGTCAGCCGGTATGTCATTCTATGCCAATAATGTGATGTTCTATGAGCCGTTCCTGTCGAGCAGCACCAGTAAGACACTCTCTCAGAGAAATACCGGAACCTTCTCGTTTGGCGTAGAACTGTTCTTCAACTTATAATAAAGGTAGTATAATCGCAAAAGAAGAGTATTATGATACGTAATAAAAAACATACAATGAGAAAGATAGGATGGTCGCTGACGGTTTGCTTGGCAATCCTGTCGTTAGTTTCATGTGTCGATTTCGACGGAGCTACAGAACCCATCTCCGTAAAATATCAGGTAACCATGCCTGAGGGTTTTACCACGGCAGATGTGGCGAACAAGACCGTTACCATCACATCGAATGCCCAGACTCTGCAGGCAACGACCGATGCTAACGGTGTTGCCACATTTGAAAACGTCGTTCCTGATGTTTACGACGTGTCTGTCGCATGGAAGATGACACCCGATGAATACTCACAAATCACCGGTGAAATGGTGCAGAATCACAAATATACCGTTGCCGGAAGCGTGAGTTCACAACTGCTGAAGGAAGATATCACCACCCCGTTGGCCATCAACATGAATATCTCTGTTGACCAGTCGATATTAATCAGTAAGATTTATTCTGCTGGAAGTAAAGACAGCAAGAATAAAAACTACCTGGCAGGCAGATATATCGAGCTATATAATAACTCCGATGAAGAGGTGGACATCGCCGGATTGTATTTAGGATTGATAGAGACAAACAGCACCCCTGCCTATACATTAGGGTTGGTGCGCGACACCATCTTCATGAAACAGATATTCCGAATTCCAACAGACAAACCGTATAGGATGGCTCCGGGCCAGTCGATCATCATCACGAACAGTGCCATCGACCATACGCAGACAGCTATGAACGCTTTTGAGTATAACTTACTTGAATCAGACTTTGAGGCAAAGGATAAACAAGGTAAGACCACGAATAATCCCGATGTTCCGGCTCTCGAACTGATCTATACTGCTTTTGCAGCTATCTCTAATATGAACCTCTCACAAGGTGGTCCTGGCGGTATCGTTATCTTTGAGACAGATGAAGATGTTAGTACATGGGAGTTGGCTTATAGTTATGGTAAGACCAGTGGCAATAAATGGATGAAGCTACCCACTAAGTATATCGTGGACGGTGTGGATGTGCTGAAGAAGAACTCTGCACAGACAGGTGTGGATGTTAATCTGAAACGTCTATACGACTATATAGATGCCGGTTATGCTTATATCAATGCAGCCAGCGGGTACAATGGTGAGGTGATGTACCGCAAGGTACTCTCCACCACCGAGGATGGCAGGCATATCCTCTCAGATACAAACAACAGTCTGACAGATTTCGCCATTTCATCGGACATTGCGCCCAGAGAATTTAAATAATTACGTTGAACATAAAGAACCATTATCCAATGAAAAAATTATTTCTTTCAATACTATTAGTCAGTTCTTTCTTCAACGTGATGGCGCAAGAAAAGAACATCGTAACACGTGAGCGATATAAGTTGATGGATGAGACACAACCGTGGCGAATGACACAGAATGCCGCCGGTATGTCACTCGACATCGAGAAGTTTGACAGTACAGCCAACAGAGGTATTGCTTATTTTGACTACACTCATCAGGACGGTGACTATCATCGTGTGCAGGAGGGAGATATGGTGAATCAATTACGATTCTTCACGGAACGCTATCAGCAGATAGGTAAATATCTCTATGGCTACGGAAGTTTTGACTTTAACATGGGAAGGACGCAAAACAGAGCCTGGAGTGATGTGCTGCGTACCTATAACAGCAATCCTTATATCTCAGGCAGCAGTGTCTTCGGCAAATACGACCATCAGAATATCACACTGCAGGCAAAACTGTCATCCGTACAGTTGGGACACTTCAACTATGGAGTCGCCCTCGACTATCAAGTGGGTGATTTATCCCGTCTGCGTGACCCACGCTCAAGAGTTAATCTCGCAGATTACCGTATCACCCCCTCTATCGTCTATTCCTTCGCTCCGGATCCCAAAGGTATGAAAAGTGGTTTGGGACTGGCTGCTCACTACGACCGCAGAAAGGAGAAGATTCCCGGAATGACTACTGTCCAGACTGATCCCAACCTCATGTACTACGTGATGACCGGATTGGAGAATGCCTCAGGAAACATCGGCGGCTATAACGGTTATATGCGTGAATATGTCAACCATGAGTTCGGCGGTGAAGCGAGTCTCTATTGGCAAAAGACAGAGAAGGGGCTTGACAACACTGTCGTGACTTATTCATTCGACCGTGGTAAAGAGAATGTCTATGGCACAAACAAATACCAGGCTGGCGTTTTCGTTTACAGCAGATGGGGCGTGGCTATCCATGAGTCTGAGAGCACAGAGAAGAATGTTTTCACCTCCGACCTCACCTATAACTACACCCGTGGTTATGGTGATGAATACCGTCAGGAGCGCATCACCACCATTGATGAGGTGACCGGTTATACCTCTCAGGTATGGAACACTACGTTTACCTATAAGAAGCGCTACCAGTTAAAGACGAAGGATTTCCGTATCCATTTCCGCCACTCCAGGAAAAACAGTCAAGGCATCCATACTTATTGGGGATTCAACTACAACAGACTGTCGGTGATGAACAAACGACTCTTAAACACCTCCGAGTTGAGGTATAAGCTCTATGAGATAAACATCGAAGCAGGTAAACTCATCGGTTCGCACCTGTGGATAGAAGGAAATATCGGCAAGGGCGGAGCCAGAAAGGCAAGCAACGCTACCCTCTCGTTGGCTGACGAGACCACTGCCTACGCCACCAACGTGCTGATCCCTGACATGGATTACTACCAGGCAAAGGTAAAACTCATGGGACATCTGCAGGCAGAATACCAGCATCCCATTACGATTAAGGGACAGACAAACAACTGGTTCGTCCGTGTCTACGGTGATTACCTCAAGACAAACAACAAACTGGAAAAATACCAGGTAGGTGTTTCCGTGGGAGTTTATTACTGATATTCTTAAAGAAGAGAAGACAGTTCATCCAGGTTGCTTGCGACTTGGATGAATTGTTTATAGGTACCTCGCATGAATCCCTGCACTTGAAGATGTTCCAAGAGTGCCACCAGCGGATTCCAGAAGCCGCTGATATTATAGAGGATCACCTTCTTGTGGTGATAACCGATCGTTGCGGAAGCTGCCATCGAGAATACCTCATCGAGTGTTCCGATGCCACCGGGCAGGGCGATAGCCACATCAGAATACTGCAGCATCAGATCCTTACGGTCACTCAGGTTATCACAATCGATCCGCTCATCCAACCATTTGCTGACATGTCCGTTTTCCTCCACTTTCGAAGGAACCACACCGACACATCTCCCTCCTTCCTCTTTTACAGCCTTTGCGATGGTCTCCATCAATCCTAAGTCGGTACCCCCAAATACCAGAGTATGACCGTTTGTTGCCAGCCAGCGCCCTAACACTGCTGTCTGCTGGATATACTCCTCATCAATATGACTATTTGCCGAACAATATACTGCTACTCTCATCTCTTTGATCAATTTAAACATTATAAAACTATTCGCCCCTGAACACCTTCCCATCACGGATATACATGCCTTTTGAAGGGATGTGCTTCAGGCGACGACCCTGAAGGTCATAGAGAATATGACTGTCATGGGATACTGACAGCGGGGTGCGGATGGCAGCACTGGTGCCCCACCCTGCCGAAAGATCATCCAACGTGATGACACGACTGTCGTTCATGCACTTTTTCCACTCCGCATTACTCGTCTGACTGACGAAGTTTCCATTCCAGGTATGATACCACGGCATCC
>JAFZPF010000098.1 GCA_017550455.1 Prevotella sp. | reverse complement strand
TGGGTAAAAGAACATCGGTCAACTATTGATTTTGTTAACGGGTTTATAGAAGTCTATAGTGATCCTTTAGGATTGAAAGGTTCCTGGGAAGGTATTGTGGAATATCGTGATGAGGAAGCAACTAAGAGAACACGTACGATCAGTGATCATGCTCAGTGGTTTGAAGATCACTCTCCGGTAAATCCCCGTTTTCGTAAACCCCATGTAAAAGGAGTTACAGCCAATGTTATCAATGCTGCCATGCTGGGAGGTGACGAGTACCCATCAACAGCCATTGGTATCAACCTACCTAATGCGGATTGGATACGTGCGGTATATGGATCTAAAAGTATTACGATCGGCAATCTTATTGATGCCTATAATAAAGCATCTCACGGCAATGGCTTTAGAGAGGCATTTATTGATGATAAAGAAGTCCTTGCATTGATTGAGGAATATGGTGATATTTGTGATGATCTACATACTGACTTACACGAATGTCTTGGACATGGCAGTGGACAGTTGTTGCCGGAGACTGACCCTGATGCCTTGAAGAATTATGGCAGTACAATAGAAGAAGCACGGGCTGATCTTTTTGCACTGTATTATATAGCAGACGAGAAATTGGTGGAATTGGGATTATTGCCAAACAACCAAGCGTATCAGTCTGAATATTATACCTATATTTTAAATGGCTTGATCACTCAACTGGTACGCATCAAACCTGGTGCCCAACTGGAAGAAGCTCACATGCGTAACCGTGCACTCATCGCCCGTTGGTGTTATGAGCAAGGAAAGGGCGACCATGTCATAGTAATTTACGAAGGAAAGGATGGTCACTATATCCGCATCAATAATTATCACGCTTTGCGACAGTTATTTGCACGACTCTTAGCAGAGATTCAACGTATTAAGAGTGAGGGAGATTTCTTGGCAGCACAACGGTTGGTGGAAGACTATGCTGTACGTATCGATCCCATTCTCCACCAGGAGATCTTGGATAGATATGAGCGACTCCATCTTGCTCCATACAAGGGATTTATCAATCCTGTTCTATCCCCAGTCTATGACGAAGCAGGAGTAATCCGTGATATCAAGGTGGATTACACTGAGAAATACGATCAGCAGATGTTACGATACAGCAGGGATTATGGCACATTAATATAATCAGGATTCAAATGGATGTTAACAATACCGTAAAGACAATCAAACAACAGTTCTTTCTTCGTATGAATGGAGAGACAGCCCGTTCTATGCGTGAGAAAGGCGTTCAGTATCATCTTAACTGGGGTATTAGTCTGCCTGATCTGAAACAGATGGCTTGCAATTATCCAAAGGATTTTGATCTCGCTATTGCCTTATGGAAAGAAGACATCCGTGAATGTAAGATCATGGCACTGATGTTGATGCCCCCGGAAAAGATGTTGCCAGAGATTGTTGATATATGGATGGAACAAACTACTACACAAGAGTTAGCCGAATTATCGGCATTCTATCTGTATCAGTATCTCGAATATGCATCAGTCATCGCTTTCGAATGGATAGCTACTGAGGATGAGATGAAACAGATTTGCGGTTATCATATACTTTCCCGTTTGTTTATGAAAGGAAATGAGCCCGATGAAAGGGGTATTCATGAGTTGTTAGACCAGATCATTGTTGCATTGAAGGAAGATAACGCGGCTGTCAAACGTGCTGCATATACTTGTCTGCAGCGCTTTTCTCAGTTAGGTGATGTTTATGAAACAATAGCCAACAATGCCATGCATGTGAATAATTTAGATTTTTTATAAAGAAAGATATCTTTTAATTTATAAAAAATAGTAACTTTGCAGGGTGGATTTACGATTATAATGAAAGAGACTGTAAACTCATCCGTCAGGACGATATTAACAAACTATTTGGAGCAGAGTAATCACCGTAAGACGCCGGAACGTTTTGCTGTGCTTGACACTGTATATCGCTTTGACCGTAGTTTCTCCATCCAGGAGCTCAGTGAACGGTTGGAAAAAGCAAAGTTTCATGTAAGTCGTGCTACAATCTACAATACCTTGAAACTGCTTCTAAAACTCCGTCTTGTGGTATGTCACCGTCTGGAAGATGGAGTCAAATATGAAGCCTCATACGGGACAGAGAATCATTGTCATCAAGTATGTACTGTCTGTGGTAAGGTAACCGAAATCTCCGTTCCTAATATTGTCAAGGAAGTGAATGAGACCCATCTGCGTCGATTCAGAAAAGATGGATTTTCATTATATATCTATGGTATATGCAGTACCTGTCAGGCAAAGATTACCCGTAAGCAAAATAAAAAGAATAGTACTATAAAATAATATAAAAATGTCACAAGGTAAAGTTGATGTCCTCTTAGGATTACAATGGGGCGATGAAGGAAAAGGAAAGGTTGTTGATGTGTTAACCCCTCTCTATGATGTCGTTGCCAGATTCCAGGGTGGCCCTAATGCCGGCCACACGCTCGAGTTTAAAGGTGAGAAATATGTTCTTCGCAGTATTCCCTCAGGAATCTTCCAGGGTGGAAAAGTAAATATTATAGGTAATGGCGTGGTGCTGGCCCCTGATCTGTTCATGGCCGAAGCAAAAGACTTGGAGAGGAGTGGTCATAATCTTCATGCTAACCTGCATATATCTCGTAAGGCACATCTGATTCTTCCCACTCACCGTCTGTTGGATGCTGCTTATGAGGCTGCCAAGGGAAAGGGAAAGGTTGGAACCACTGGTAAAGGTATCGGACCGACTTATACGGATAAGATTTCACGTACCGGACTGCGTGTCGGAGATATTTTCGACCGTTTCGAAGAGAAATATACAGCATGTAAGGCTCGTCATGAGGCTATCCTTCATTCGCTCAACTATACAGATTATGACATCTCGGAAGTGGAGAAGACATGGATGGAAGGTATCGAATACCTGAAACAGTTTAAGATTGTTGATTCAGAACATGAGATCAATCATCTGTTGCGTGACGGTAAGAGTATTCTCTGTGAAGGTGCCCAGGGTACAATGCTCGATATCGACTTCGGCAGTTATCCTTTCGTAACCTCATCCAATACAGTTTGTGCTGGTGCTTGTACCGGTTTAGGTATAGCTCCTAATAAGATTGGGGATGTCTTTGGTATCATGAAAGCCTATTGTACTCGTGTAGGTGCTGGTCCATTCCCAACAGAACTCTTTGATGAGACTGGTGCAAAGATCCGTGACTTAGGACATGAGTATGGTGCCGTGACCGGTCGTGAGCGTCGTTGCGGTTGGGTTGATCTGGTAGCTCTCCGTTATGCCATCATGATCAATGGCGTTACACAACTGATTCTCATGAAGAGTGATGTGCTGGATGCTTTCGACACGATCAAAGCGTGCGTTGCTTATCGAATAAATGGTGAGATCACCAATGAATTCCCGTTCAATGTGGAAGAAGGTGTAGAACCGATCTACGAGGAGTTGCCAGGATGGAAGACGGATATGAGTGGTTTCACTAAAGAAGAACAGTTGCCGAAGGCATTCCTTGACTATATCGGTTTCCTGGAGAAACAACTGGAAACACCTATCCGTATCATTAGTGTGGGACCAGACCGTGAACAAACGATAATAAGAAAATAAGTATATGGCAAATAAACCAAGTATTCCTAAGGGTACGCGTGATTTCTCTCCATTAGAGATGGCAAAGCGTAACTATATCTTTAACACCATCAAAGAGGTATATGCGCTGTATGGATTCCAACAGATAGAGATGCCTGCCATGGAGAGTCTTCAGACCCTGATGGGAAAATATGGCGAAGAGGGAGACAAGCTATTGTTCAAGGTGCTGAACAGTGGTGATTTCCTTAATAAGGTTTCCGATGAGGAGTTGCAGGAACGTAATGCCCTCCATCTGGCTGCCCGTCTTTGCGAAAAAGGTCTTCGCTATGATCTTACCGTTCCTTTTGCCCGTTATGTGGTGATGCATCGTGACGAACTGCAGTTGCCTTTCAAACGTTATCAGATACAACCCGTGTGGCGTGCTGACCGTCCGCAGAAAGGAAGATACCGTGAGTTTTATCAGTGTGATGCGGATGTTGTTGGTTCTGATTCCTTGCTTAACGAGGTAGAACTGATGCAGATTATTGATACGGTATTTACCCGTTTCGGTGTACGTGTTCAGATAAAGATCAATAATCGAAAGATTCTTACGGGTATTGCTGAGGTTATCGGCGAGGCTGAGAAGATCGTAGATATCACTGTTGCCATCGATAAGTTGGATAAAATAGGATTGGACGCTGTCAATGCAGAACTGGCAGCCGATGGTATCAGCCAAGAGGCCATCGACAAACTACAACCTATCATCTCTTTGAGTGGTACCAATGATGAGAAGTTGGATACTATTGCTACGGTATTGGCATCTTCTGAGATCGGTATGAAAGGTGTTGAGGAAACTCGTTTTATCCTGAATACATTGAAGACCGCTGATCTCAATAATGAGATGCAGCTCGATCTTACTTTGGCTCGTGGATTGAACTACTACACCGGAGCTATCTTTGAAGTGAAAGCTTTGGATGTTCAGATCGGTAGTATTACCGGCGGTGGACGGTATGACAACCTTACAGGTATCTTCGGTATGCCGGGACTCAGTGGTGTGGGCATCTCCTTTGGTGCCGACCGTATCTTTGATGTGCTGAATACCCTTAATCTCTATCCACAGGAAGCTGTTCATGGAACCCAACTGCTCTTCATCAATTTCGGTGACCGTGAAACGGCATATTGTCTGCCGATAGCTAACGAGATGAGAAAAGCAGGTATCCGCACGGAGGTTTATCCCGATAAGTCAAAGATGAAAAAACAGATGAGCTATGCGAATGCCATGCAAATACCGTTTGTCGCCTTGGCTGGAGATAACGAGATTCAACAAGGAAAGATAACACTGAAGAATATGATTAGTGGAGATCAGGAGCTCCTCACTCCCACAGAAATGATTACTAAAATTCTTCATTCATGAGAAAAGTTATTTCTTCCCTGATAGCTGTCATTACATTTATGGTTCTATGCGCTTTTCAACAGGACCATAAGGTAACGGTCTTTATGATCGGTGACAGTACAATGGCTAACAAAGACACTACTGGCGGCAAACAGGAAAGAGGGTGGGGGATGATGCTCCAGCCTTTCTTCAACGATCCTTATGTTGTCGACAACCATGCTGTGAATGGACGTAGCAGTAAGAGTTTTATTAATGAGGGCCGTTGGCAGGTAATCTTAGACAAGATTCAACCAGGTGATTATGTCATTATCCAGTTCGGCCATAACGATGAGAAACCTGCCGTTGATAGGCATACCGATCCCGGTTCTACCTTTGATGATAATCTGCGAAGATTCATTCGTGAGACACGTGAAAAAGGTGGTAATCCCATTCTGTGTAACTGTGTGGTAAGAAGGAACTTCCATCGTCAGGTTGATTCTTCTGTTGAGGATGAGTCGTTACGTAATGTGAAATACTCTGACGAAGAGGTTAACAGTGATACTCTGATTGATACTCACGGTGCCTATCGAGAAGTACCTAAGTACATCGCGAAGGAGATGAATGTCCCATTTATTGATGCAAACAAGATTACGCATGATCTGGAAGAAGGCTTAGGTGTTGTCAAATCCCGTAAGTTACACATGTGGTTCAAACCGGGTGAGACACCCTCTATCCCTGATGGAAGAAGAGACAATACCCATTATAATATTCAAGGAGCTACGATGGTTGCTTCGTTGTTAGCGCAAGAGATGGCTGATAAGGTTCCTGCCCTCCGTCAGCATATCAATAAGAAAATGATCAAGAAAGCCAAGAAAAATTTTGGTAAATATATCAAAAAAACAAAATAATATTTGTTTTCAAAAACTTTTTTCTTATATTTGCAGCATCTGATAATTAAGAATCATTATTATTAAACAAAAACATTATGAATAAGAAATTTGTTTGTACCGTATGTGGTTATATCCACGAAGGACCAGAGCCACCAGAGAAGTGTCCAATTTGTAAAGTTCCTGCCAGCAAGTTCAAGGAGTTGGTAGAGGATGATAGCGAGTCTTTTGCTACAGTACACACTTTAGGAGCTGCCCGTGACGAGGGTGCTGATGAAGAGATGATCAAAGACCTGAAAAATCATTTCGATGGTGAATGCGGTGAGGTAGGAATGTATCTTGCCATGAGTCGTCAGGCTGATCGTGAGGGTTATCCCGAGATTGCTGAAGCTTTCAAGCGTTATGCTTTCGAGGAGGCAGAGCATGCCAGCAAGTTTGCTGAGCTGTTGGGTGATGTGCTGAAAGACACAAAGTACAACCTCGAAGCTCGTATTGCTGCTGAGCGCGGTGCTTGTGAGGATAAATTCCGTATTGCCCGCAATGCTAAGGCTGCAGGTATGGATGCTACCCACGACACTGTTCATGAGATGGCAAAGGACGAGGCTCGTCACTGCGCTGGTTTCATGGGACTCTACAAACGCTATTTCAAATAGTTCTGGTTACGCAGGTAATGTCCTGCTAAAGAATTAAATTACTGGGATACAGGGAAGCTGAGATTAATCTCACATTCTCTGTATCTCTTTTTCATAGTCAACGAAACATATTTAGGATTCCCCAACGGCTTTTCTTCTCTTTTTTCGGTTGAAAACGAATATATGCTCGATCATCAAAACTGTTGTTGCCTTTCATCACTCCTTTGGTGGCTAAATACTTATCCACACATAACGGATCAACCTCTAACAATTCCTGCAGTGTCTTTTCACTCTCTTGTAATGTGGGTTTCAGGAAGGGATAACCATCAGATGCCAATACAATCTCTTTATTCTCTTTACAAGGGATTATACGAACATTTTCCATCAACACAGGAAAACCGTCAAAAACAGAATATTTGCGGTTCTGTAATAGACAACCGGCAATGATATCCGGCAATATCAAGGCTCTACCTTCATCCTTTATCTGGAAATCCTCAACAGTCTTTCCGTTTGCCAAGGCTTTCTTGATGATGACACTACGCTTCAGCGCATTGGACTGTTCAGAGGGTTTGGGATTATCATAAAAGACACCATCTACCAGACACTGACAGTCACCGATCATCCAAATCTCTTGATGAAAGATACTATATACAATACAACTGGCTGTAATACGTTCGGAAGGATGCTCTTCTAACCGACGGATATCAGCTCCTTTATAATCATAGAATTCCTGTAATCCTTCGGTGATGACACGACAGAATCCTTCGCAAGTAATTTGCGATGGCATATTCTGGATCATATCGTGGATAAGTTCCATAGCAAGCCTACCGTTGTTTTTCTCTGAAGAAAATTGTACCGATGACTTACTTGTACTTCCATCGATTACAGCGATGAAGTTCTCATTAACGACGATTCCGTCTTCGCATGTCTCTTGACTTTTCTTGCCTATAGTCAGGCTTTCTATGATTTTCATATAACTTATTGATCAGTTCTGGTTTACCAATACGTTTCAGTTCTCTTTCAATATTCCGACGTTCTTCAGGTTTATACCAGAAGAAGAACATACGTTGTGCTAATTTCTCCTTTTGTGTCTTTGCCGAGAAGACTGGTTGTAGGGTATATGGATCATAACCGGTGTACCATGTCTCGGTAGCCACAGTCATCGGAGTGGGAGTGAAGTCCTGAACCTGTTCCAGATGGAAATCCAAGCGTTTGGTAATTACCGCCAACTCAGCCATATCTGCTTCCTCACAACCGGGATGGGAACTGATGAAGTAAGGTATGATCTGCTGACGTAACTGTTCCTTTGCATTGATACGGTCGAACACCCGCTTAAACTCCTCAAAAAATTGGAATGAGGGCTTTCGCATCAACATCAGAACCTTGTCGGAGGTATTTT
>JAFZPF010000097.1 GCA_017550455.1 Prevotella sp. | reverse complement strand
CTGTTGGTGGCCAACGACACGAAGAAAACGATGACGGTGGAGTTTATCCGCCGACCGAACAACCGTGTGTTGCAGTTTCCAAAGCGTCTCGTACTCAAGCCGGGAGAGAGCACCAAGGTGTTTGCCCGCTACAAGATCCTGAAGCCCTACTCCTACCGCCGCTGCGTATATATCATCCCCAAGGTGAACGGCAAAGAACTGAAGCCACTGAAGATCAGTTTTCTTCCGACACTGTGATCTCCATGTATCTAGATACATATACCAACAAATAATACGCACAACGATAAATTGTTTTAGTCTTTGTTAATTATCTATTAAAAAGATGGCATAATCTTGTTGCTATCCTCATTCTGTATTACCTTTGCGACTAAAATATAGGCTTTACGAGTCATGAATTATCGCAAAATCATCATATTGCTCATCTTCTCTTTTCTGCTCCCTACCCTGCTCTCTGCCCAAGGTATGCAGCGAAAAGTATCCTTCATGGTGATCGACAAAGAAGACAACAGTCCGTTAACCGACTTTACGGCTACGTTGATGACCTCCGACAGTACCATTGTCAGGACGATGGTACAGAAACGTGATACTACCCAAGTAATCTGGGGATGGGGGTATGCCTCCATACCGTTCACCGGCAAGGGGAAGTTCATCCTTAAGATTACGTCATTGGGTTACGAGACACTGTTTACCGATTTTGAAGTAAAGTCGAACCGTCAGGGTGAGATCAACCTGCGCACGCTACGAATGACTTCAGAGATAAACATGCTCGACGAGGTGACAGTTACCGGCACGAAGATCAAGATGGTGCTCAAGGGGGACACTGTCGTCTATAATGCTGATGCATTCCGACTTGCCGAGGGATCCATGCTCGACGCACTGATTGCCAAGTTCCCCGGTGCAGAGATGAACAACGATGGTGAGATAAAGATTAACGGGCGCAAGATAGAGAGTCTGCTTGTTGACGGAAAAGATTTCTTTGCTGGCGACCCCAAGGCTGCATTAAAGAATCTCCCTGCCTATACGGTGAACAAAGTGAAGGTTTTCGACCGTGACGGCAAGAATACCGAGATGATGGGACGAGATATGGGCGACCGTCAGTATGTGATGGATGTCCGACTGAAGAAGGAATATCAGAAAGGGATCATGGGGAACTTCCGTATAGGTGGAGGTACAGATAACCGTTTCCTTGTTGACGGCATGCTACGTATGTCGCGCGGAAAATCAACACTGGGCATCACCGCTCGTGCCAATAATGTGAATACCGTGGATTTACCGGAGGGCATACCGATGACCTCCCAAATGATACAGAGTTTGTCAACTCCCTCGGGAGTGAACACCAATCGCAGTTACGGACTCTCCTTCTCACACGGAGAGTTTAGGGATCCATTCTTTATCACCCTCAGTTCTACCCTATCCCACAACAATGCCATGAATGAGTCGTGGACATCCTCACAGACTTATCTTAAGGGCGGAGACACCTATGGGCGCAGTTCCAACAGTTCAGGAAACAGGAATATCAATTGGAGAAATAACATGATGTTCACTTTCTCGCCGAAAGGATTAAACTACCATGGGAACATCTCTTTCGGACATACCAGTGCGAAATCGTTAGGTAACAGCATGTCTGCCAATTTCGACCAGGATCCCAGCACATACACAGACATCCTTCAGGAGGTGTTCGTCCATCCCGAGAAATACCGTGCCCTGACACTCAACATGCAGAAAACAGCCAATGAGTCATTATCTCACGGCAACAGTGGCAATGCCTTGATAACGGGTAATATCAAGGTGGGGTCAGACATGATCACTACAGCCATGACCATGAGCCACAGTCATAGTCATAACGACAGGTTCTCACTCAATGACTTCCGATACCCCAAGACTGATATGCGTGACTTCCGACATGAGTATACCCAGGCACCTAGCAACAGCACCAGCATCAATACGAAAGCCGGTTTTAACTATGCCCTTGGCCGCCATAGTATTCAAGCCGACTATGATTTCTCGTATAACTACAACAGCAATGAGAACATGCTCTACCGTCTTGACCGACTGGCACAGGACGACAGCACCACCCTTAACATGCTGCCATCTGCACGGGAAGTGATCAAGAATGTTATCGACAACGCCAACAGTTATAACTACGACAGCAGAAGCTATACGCACCAGATAGGACTCACACTCAAGTGGATACCGATTGAGAACAAGAAGCAGATAGCAGGCACGGGCTTTAAACCCACCTCAGGTGATCTTACTTTCGAACTGTCATTGCCCCTCGAATGGGAGAAAAGGGATATGAACTATTTCCGGCAGAAAGCATCGAGAGTTAATCAGCATAACCTGTTCTTCAACCCGCAGCTGAGGATCAACTACCGCCTAAACAACAGCGACCGTATGACATTCCTGCTCCTTCATGCAGATATCAACACATCTGCTCCCGATATGCTGTCGTTGATCGATTTCCGGGATGACAGTAATCCGCTGAACGTACGCTTGGGTAACCCTGACCTGAAAAACTCACGCATGTATCATCTCAACGTGGTTGCTAACAATATATGGAATAAGAGTAAGACCAATCTCAACTTCAGTGCCAACTACAGTCGTTCTGACAACCAAATGGCGTATAGTATGGTTTACGACAAAGAGACAGGTGTACAGACAACTCGTCCTGTCAACGTAAACGGCAACTGGAATGCTGGCGTCAACGTATCATTCGGTCGTGGCGAAGGTATTATGATGGGTAAAAAAGATATTCTCTCCTTCAAGAACGACATCAGCTACAACTACCGTCATAGTGTGGATATGACTTCTGTGGCCGGAATGTCAGAAAGTCAGGAAAATACAGTAAATAACAGTAGTATCAATGACAATCTGAGTGTTACATGCAAGGTAGGTGCAGACAGCGAAGTCAGCCTTCATGCATCGGGCACTTACAACCACACTACCGGCAACCGCACCGACTTCCAGACGATTCATGCTGGTGACTACAGTTTTGGTGCAAGCGCAACCCTGTCGCTGCCATGGAAATTTGAGCTTACTACAGACCTCACCAACTTCTCACACCGCGGTTACAGTGCCAGCGAGATGAACACCGATCAGCTGGTATGGAATGCGACCTTGAATAAATCATTAATGAAAGGTACGTTGGTGTTCAGTCTGCGGGGTGCCGACTTATTAGGGCAGCTCAAGAATCAGCAGTTCACCGTCAATGAGCAAGGGCGCACGGAGACATTCAACAATGTTATTCCGAGGTATGTCATGCTGAGTGCCACCTATCGTTTTAACAAGATGCCTAAGAAGAAGAATAAAGGAGGAATACAAATATTTGGATGGTAAATAAAAATTATTTTCCCGCATTTTTTCAAAAACACCGTCAAAAGTTTGCAAATGTCGATGAAAGATTGTAATTTTGCAGACGTTTTTAGAGGTTTCGGGATTTAGCGCAGTTGGTAGCGCACACGTCTGGGGGGCGCGAGGTCGCTGGTTCGAGTCCAGTAATCCCGACCGAAAGAAATCCAAGTCGCTGATACTCAACACTTGGATTTCTTTTTTTTATTTCAGTTTTTCTTTGCCCGTGAAGGTTCCGTGGCATTACCACCGGAGATATTCGTGTTATGCGTACTCGTATCATCCGCATCACCACCGATGATACCCTCCTCAGAAAGAATAGCCCATATCTCACTCAGACGAGACTCCTGATCCTCAGGTGTTGCTGCAGCGTAGCAAGCGAAGGCTGCGAAAGCGTCATCATCTTCAAATGCACCCTTCGAGATGTTGTTCGTACGCTGCCAGGATGAACCTACCGACTGATCCTCAATATTGATATTGGTGGTCAGCCGAAAATACTTACCGCTTATATTATCACCCATCAATACTTCATTGGAGAATTGTTTCCAGTCGGTCAGATTCTGAATCAAGTATGGGTTGGTGGAGGTTCCTTCACCAGCCCATGCCCAAACGCCCTGCACTGCCATGAGTAGCAGAGCGAGAATAAAACGGACTCTTTGTTTCATAAAAATTCTATTTATAATATTATATTTCCATATTTTAGCAGATATCTTATGTAAATAAAATTAAAATTATATTGATTAATGTGCAAAATTAGTAAATAATTCCGAAAAAATAATGTCATAAATTTAACATGTTTTGAGTGTTAATTTTAGGGATTAATGGATAGAGTATAGGGGTTAGGGGTTAGAGAGTTCGTAATCTCGAGGTTACGAGATTACGAGATTATGGCAACTCTATAACTCAAAAGTTGCGATGACATCGCAAAATCTATCGGACAATCCTCCCTTGGGGAGGGAGCAAGCGAGGAGTAAGAAGAAGTCTAAAGTTAATGATTATTGACCTTCGTTTCTCTGAATTGATGCAGTTCAGAGACAACCTCATCGATGTCATCGGTGAGGGTCAGCAGCAGATTCCTGTACATGCCCGTCTCCATCATCCGCTCCAGAAGGGGATAGATGGGCATGTCATACGTCCAGAAGTCCTTGCCAATAAAGATCATTGGACTCGAGTATCCAAAGGAGAGATAATGATTCTGCACGGCATCCTGGAACACCTCCTGCATGGTGCCTGCACTCCCCGGCGTGTAGATGATGCCCCCATAAGGCAGTGTGAGGATATTGTCTTCGCGGATACTGTTTTGGAAGAACTTGGCAATATGGGTGGCGAACGGTGTGGAAGGCTCATGACCGTAGAGCCAGGTGGGGATACCAAGGCTGACGTACTGCTCCTGAGGATACTGAGTCATAACACGGAAGGCAGAAGACAACCATCCCTCATCACTGAACGACGGGGCTACGGAGAGTATGCTGAGGGCATCGTCAAGGTCTGTTTCTGTCTTTCCAGCCATCCAAGCTCCGAGATGAGTGGCTTCCATAGCACCAGGTCCTCCACCGCTGATCATAAAAAAACCCTCTTCTGTCAGTTGTTTGCTCAGCCTAACAATCGTCCCGAACATCTCATCAGTACGTTTCAGAGCATGCCCTCCCATAACACCGATGAAGAGTCGTTCATCGTGCTCGGCAATAAACTGGTTCATGGCGGCATGGATGGCATGGTCGTGGAGGGTTCGGGCCAACGACTCCTGTATGTCTTGTGCGTGCTTGCCCTTGGTAATGAAGTGGTTATAAACCTGTTGGTCATAGCACTGGCTGAAACTATCCAGGGCGTCGGGATGGTAGCCGTGATAAAGATCGCTCCCTGAATAAAGGTCAGCGGGTGAAGCATCGAACGGCACCTGTTGCAGGTAGTCGATGACATGTTCTATTTTCTGTAATTTGCTTTCTGATATCATGGAGGTGATGATCATTAAAGTTTATAATCACTTTATCATTTACAAATATACAGAAAAAAACTCAATACCGCTATATTTATGACGAGAATTTTTAGTTCATAGTTACGAGATCCCTTTAGCAAAGGTACTCTTTTCCACTAGTTTTAATACTCTTTTCCAGTAGTTTTAGTCACTATTTCTCCTCAAAAAGACCACCTTTTCTCATTGAAAAGACCACCATTTCTCATTGAAAAAAGTATCATTTCTCGTCCGAAAGATGCATTTTCCCATTATCACAACAATTTTTCTTGTGAAAAAAGTGCGATTTTAGTCCAAAGTAAAAAGTCATGACAAACGATTTTACACCCTTTTTGCGTGTAAAACTCACTCTTTTTAACTGCTTAAAACCCTTTCAAAGTATCGAAAAAAGCCATCTGTTAACTAAAAAACGCATAAAACAAACTCAAAATCATACATTTTTGAACATCAAAATGACAGTTCTTTGCAAGAGTATTTCATTTCAAAACGCAGTTTTCCGTCTGATACAAGAGAAAAACGCCCAATAATTTGGCAAAATCATACCGACAAACAATAATAATTAAAATAATATATCACATACATATGCTACTATACCACCACTGGTAACTCGGTAACTCGGTAACTCGCACTTGATTTTTCACAAGTTTCTAGGCGCGTACCTCTTTAAAAAATACAGTTATATTAATATATTAATTATCTTAATATTAGTGAAGACTAGGCGGCAAACAGCAAAAAACGATGCGAGTTACCGAGTTACCGAGTTACCATTTGAGTTACCAACCGAGTTACCTGCCAATGGATTCGGTAATCATTAAAATTGTTAACTGATTAGCAACGGGAAAAGTTTCCATCGAAATATTTGGAAACTCTGCAGATGTTTCGTATCTTTGTCAAACAAATAAAAATTCAAATTAGTTTCAAATGTCAAAATGGTTTTCGAATAAAATACTCGTTCTGATGCTCCTCATAGGGAGTCTTTCGTTTGCAGCCTTCGACAGTAAGGCTTGCACCTCGGTGATTGTCTCCGGAAAGATCACCCCAGACGGGCGGCCGATCCTGTTCAAGCACCGTGATGCCACGTCAGGGATGAGCAACCTGCCGCTACTTGTCCAGGGAGAGCGGTACCGATACATCGGACTCTTCAACGCTGCTGACCGTAAGATGAAGAGTGCATGGGGCGGTCATAACGAGACCGGTTTTGCCATCATCAATACGGCAGCATACAACCTGAACGGACCGGAGGGCATCGATTCTAACGGTGACGGTGCCCTGATGAAACGAGCTTTGGAGATCTGTTCTACCCTAAAGGATTTTGAGACCTTACTCGACACCATGCCCAAACCGCGGGATCTTAACTCTAACTTCGGGGTGATGGATGCACAGGGAGGCTGCGCCTATTATGAGACTGGCAACGAGAAATACGTCAAATATGACGTCAACGACCCCAACGTAGCACCGAAAGGGTATCTCATGCGTACAAACTTCGGCTTCACCGGGGCAGAGACGCTGCGAACGGGCAAGGAGCGTTATGCAGCAATCACCGAACTGATGGAAGGGGCCGAGAGTGCCGGTAATATCAACTGTGACTATCTGCTGACACACATTTCCCGTTACCTGAAACACGGTCTGACACACATCAACCTGTATGATATCATGCCCGAGGATGACAGCCAACCCGTGATGTATCCCTTCCGCGACTTCATACCCCGTTATACGTCTACCGCAACGATGCTCATCCAAGGGGTGAAGGAAAAAGAACAGGCCAGCAATACGGTTTGCTGGATGATTGCCGGATATCCGCTG
>JAFZPF010000096.1 GCA_017550455.1 Prevotella sp. | reverse complement strand
GATCATCATCAAGGATCATTCCAACTCTCCTTATATCAGTAAAGCAGATCTGCGACCTTACGTTGCCTGGAACACCAAGAAGTTTGATTTTGAAGACTATCCTTTAGAGGGTTTGATGGAGATTATCTATCGCTGGTATCACCTTGACTATATCATCAACGATCAGAGCATTACCAATACATTAGTAAGTGGTAGTATCAGCCGATATGATACAATAGAGCCTCTGCTCCATGCCATCAGCAAGATCACAGGGTATGAAGTACAGATTAAAGACAATACTATATATATTAATTACTAACCATTTTAGTATGAAGAAAAACAATCAATTAAAACTGGTATCCATCTTCTTGATGATGGTACTATGGCTCGGAATGTCGACGGCTAAGGCTGCTCCAAATCAAAACTTTTTGGACAAGCCTGTTACGTTGTCGATGCAACGAGCAACAGTGAAAGATTTCTTCACGCAGGTGAAGAAACAGACAGGACTGGATTTTATCTACAGTTCTGAACTTCTCCGTAGTCTGCCACGAGTGACAGTCAACGCAACTAACGAGCCGGTAAGGCAAGTACTCAACAGAGTGATGGGCATGATTGACTGCACCTACGACGTTGAGGGTAACCTTGTCACTGTGACAAAAGAATTACCGAAGAACCGCAACCGTACGGCTACCGGTATCGTAAAGGACGATTCCGGGGAGACGCTTGTCGGCGTTCCCGTATGTATCGGCGACTCCAAAGTATGCACGGTTACAGATAATGAAGGTAAGTACATCCTGAAGATCCCGACGGATGCTTGTACGCTGAAATTCACATACGTGGGTATGGAAGACACATACGTACAGGTGCCGGCAGGTCGTGAGGTTGCTTCCGTCAATGTAACGATGAAGAGCGCCACACAACTTGATGAAGTGGTGGTAATCGATAACGGTATGTACACCCGTACGGCAGAGAGTTTCACCGGTGCTACCACACAATTTAATCAGGAGCAGCTGCGTGCCGTTGGTAACATCAACGTATTGCAGTCACTGAAGAACCTTGATCCTTCTTTTCACTTTGCGGAGAACCTCGCGATTGGTAGTGATCCGAATGCTCTGCCCGACATCACCCTGCGTGGACAGAGCGGTTTCCCCGACCTGAAAGGAGAATATCAGACAAACCCGAACCAGCCATTGTTCATTGTTGACGGTTTCGAGACCAGTCTTACTAAGGTAATGGATATGGATATGAACCGCATCCAGAACGTAACCATCCTGAAGGATGCTGCTGCCAAGGCCATTTATGGTTCCAAGGCTGCTAACGGTGTGGTGATTATCGAGACGGTGAAGCCGAAGGGCGGCGAGCTGCGCGTCACTTATACAGGTAGCGTGAACTTCAACCTCCCCGACCTCTCCAGCTACGACCTGACCAATGCCACAGAGAAACTCGAAGTGGAGCGTATGGCAGGACTTTACGATTATGTAGGCTATAATGGTGTTAACTATTGGTACAGAGCAGACCAACAGTATATTTACGACATGGCTTACAACGACATCCTGCAGAATGTGCTCCGTGGCTATGACACCGACTGGAAGTCAAAACCGCTTCGCAACAGTGTAGGTACAAAACATACCGTATATATCGAAGGCGGTAGCGAGGCATTCCAATATGGTATCGACTTAGGCTACAACTCCGTAGCCGGTGTGATGAAAGGATCCGACCGTAGAACACTCTCCGGTGGACTCACCTTCAGCTACCACTATGGAAAGTGGCTCTTCCGCGATGCCCTCGACGTGGTTTACAACAATGCCCATAACTCTCCTTGGGGCAGTTTCTCTGAGTACACCAGCATGAACCCCTATTTCCGTCCATACGATGCTAACGGAAATGTAATCAAGTCATATTATCTGGCCAATTATTCTTCGTATCAAGGAAATATAATTACTAATCCTATCTGGAACTCCACCATCAATACAAAGGATCAGAACCGCTATGCACAGATCAATAACAACTTCTACGCAGAGTGGCGCGCTACGAAGGACTTCAAGATGATTGGCCGTTTCAGTGTCTTGTTCCAGGATGACCGTTCTGAGTTATTCTATCCTGCCAGTCATACAAGGTTTGCCAGTTACACTTCTGAAGAGCTGTTGAAGCGTCGAGGACAATATACCTATTCCGATGGTGAGAATTACCGTCTGAGTGCCGACGTGAATGCTAACTATAACCATATCTTCGCTGAGAAGCACCTCTTCTTCGCCAACCTTGGTTGGAGCCTCAATGCTGCTGGCAGCAACAGTATGAGTGTTATCGCAGAAGGCTTCCCTAATGACCGTCTGGATGATATCGGTTATGCCCGTCAGTATTTAGAGGACAGTGCTCCTACAAGTAGGGAAACAACAACCCATGATGTCGGTTTGGTGGGTGCTATCAACTACTCTTACGACAACCGCTATCTTGTTGACGGTTCTTTCCGTCTGAGTGGATCTTCACAGTTCGGTTCTGAGAGACGCTGGGGTAAGTTCTGGTCTGCCGGTCTCGGATGGAACGTTCACAATGAGCATTTCATGAAGGGTGCCACATGGCTTGATCAGTTGAAACTCCGTGCTTCTGTCGGTTTCACAGGTTCACAGAACTTCAACTCCTATCAGAGTTTGCAGACCTGGACCTACTACAGCAGCCAGTTCTATAACGGCAATCCCGGTACCTACCTTCTTGCCATGGCTAATCCTAATCTGAAGTGGCAGCGTAAGTTGGATAAGAACGTCGGTGTTGACTTTCAGGCATTCCATCATCGTCTTACTATCCGCGCCGATGTTTATGACGCAGTAACCGATGACCTGCTCACAGACGTTACCATTCCATCATCTACAGGTTTCACCACTTATAAAGAGAACCTCGGTAAGGTACAGAACAAAGGTTGGGAAGTATATGTCAGCACACGCGTTTTGGAGAGTGCCAACCATCATGACTACCTGAACGTTTATGCAAACGTAACCCATAACACCAATAAGATCAAGGAGATCTCTAACTCTCTGAAGACTTTCAACGACAGCCAGAAAGCCAGCAACAGTACTTCTGCAGTTATCTTATACGAAGAGGGACAGTCGATGTCAGCCATCTGGGCAGTACCATCCATGGGTATCGACCCTGCTACCGGTAAAGAAATCTTTGTAAAGAAAGACGGAACAACGACATTCGATTATAGTACGAACGACTTGGCAATCTGTGGTGACAGCAACAGTGACATCTACGGCAACTGTGGTATCAGTGCTGCCTGGAAAGGTTTCCTGCTCAATGTGGGTATGTCCTACCAGTTTGGCGGACAACTCTACAACTCTACACTCGTGAGCAAGGTAGAGAATGCCAACCTGAAATACAATGTTGACCGCCGCGTGTTCACCGACCGTTGGCAGAAGCCGGGTGACATCAGTCAGTACAAGGCCATCACCGATCAGAGCACAACTTATGCTACTTCTCGTTTCGTGGCAGACAACAACGTATGGAATATCTCTTCTGTAAACCTCAGCTACGACTTCGATCGCCTGAGAGCCATCAAACAGATGGGCTTCAACCGTCTGCGTCTGTCTTTCGACATGAGTGACATAGCCCGTATCGGTAGTATCAAGACTGAGCGTGGTACCAGCTATCCTTACGCTAAGAGCTTCTCGTTCTCCATTCAGGCAATGTTCTAAAAGGATTACTAAAAAAGAAAATATATGAAAACAAAAAATATAAGCATCAATTCTATCGCACTGGTCCTTCTGTTCACATGTTGTCTGACCAGCTGCGACGACTTCCTCGATGTGAAACCCAAGTCACAGATAGAAAGTACAGAACTGTTCGGTAGCGAGGCCGGATTCAAGGATGCGCTCAATGGTGTCTATATCAAGTTGACCTCTAGCTCTCTCTATGGGCAGGAACTGAAATATGGAACATTGGATATTCTTGGCAAACTGTATTATTCTGTAGGCAGTGGAAATTATAGTTATATTAATAGCGGCAGCTACAACAACAGCGGCGCTGCTGGTATCGGCAACGCTATCTGGTCAAATGCCTACAACGCCATCGCTTCTTTGAATGCCTTAATGGCAGAGATGGAGAATGCTGATCCAAAGATGTTCGCTCAAGATAATTACAATGTCATCAAAGGTGAGGCTTTAGGTCTACGCGCATTCTTACACTTCGACTTGCTGCGCCTCTTCGCTCCTTCTTATCTGGTAGGTCCGGATGAGCCCGCTATCCCCTATGTAACGGAGTATACTTATACTGTAACCCCATCTTCTACCGTCAGTCAGATTTTGGAAAAAGTAATTGCAGAACTGGAGCAGGCTGCTTCTTTGTTAAAGACCTCTGATCCTATTGCTACTGGACGTGCTATCACATCAGACGATGATGACGGTTACCTGTTAGATCGTGTTTTCCACTTCAACTATTACGCAGCTGTTGCCGCATTGGCAGAAGCTTATCTCTGGAAGAATGACTACACCAACGCTGCACGCTGCGCTAACGAGGTCATCAACTCCGGAAAGTTCTCTTGGACCCCTGTTGATAACATCGCCACAAATGAGGCAGACCGCGATCGTACCTTTATTCCTGAGCAGATTTTTGCCCTGCAAATAGACAATCTGGACGATTATGTATTAGGTAGAGTCTATGGAACGATGCAATATAACGTTACTTTTAAATTCTATAGTACAGGATTGACTACCATGTTCCCGACAGCTACCAATGCTACCGACTGGCGCCGCACCTACTTCTTCTCCAACGAGAACTGTGGAGGCAGCTACTATTACACTTCTACCAAATTATGGCAGGAGGGTATGACAACCTCTAAGGTGAAGCGCATGCCGATGTTCCGTTTGCCGGAAATGTATCTCATCCTCGCTGAGTGCGATGTTCCTCATTCAGCACAGTATGTAGAGGAAGTATCCAATCATCGTGGAAACAATATCAAGATTACCTCTACTGATGAAGGTGCTCTTAATGATGCCATCACCATGGAATACGTTCGTGAGTTCATGCACGAGGGTAAGCTCTTCTTCCGCTACAAGAGAATTAATTCTCCGCAGATGTTTACCGGATATTATTTCAGGAAGGCAAACTATAACACAGCCAACTATGTATTGCCACTCCCGAACGAAGAGAAACAGTTTGGTAATCGCGAATAACCAGGAGTAACTTAAAATATAAAAATCATGAAAAGATATATCAATAAGGTAACAGCAGGATTATTATTCATCCTGTGTACCCTTTCAATATGCTTTACGACATCCTGTGAGAATGAAGAGTTCTACTATCAGGACACAGACAAAATATGGCTGTCTGGCGACCCTGCACAGCAAGCTACCCGTGACTCCACCTTGGCTACTTTTGCCCTGGATGACAAGAACATTACAACAAAAGATGTGAACATCATTGCCAACCTCACAGGAGCAATGAGCGACCACGACCGTACATTCAAATTGGTGGTGGTGGATTCTATGACCACAGCTCCTGCCGACGCTTATGAGCTGGGTACTTGCGTTCTCCCTGCCAATCAGCACAAGGTAACGGTTCCCGTCAAAGTAAAGCGCACCGTGAACGGACTTGATCTGAAGAAACGAATGGCCAAGGTAACGTTCCGTGTAGTGGAAGATACAGAACTTACTCCAAGTGTGGACGACCGTCTTTCTTTCAGCATTGTCTGGTGTGACTATCTCATCAAACCTGCCTCTTGGAGTGTCATTGAATATTATTTAGGTCCATTCTCTCAAGCACGCTATCGTTTCATCATCGAGCAGACCGGTATGACCGATTTCTCTGAATACAACAACAATTACTCTTGGATTATCGGATTCCAGTCACTCATGATTCGTCTGTTACAAGACTGGAATAACGACCCCGCTAATGCTAACAGCGAGTATGGATGGCCCTATCTGAATGATAACGGGGAACCACTCAAATACGGTCAAGGACTAACCGTGTAGGTATTGCATTATTAAATCTTAATCATAGAAGAAATATGAAGACAAACAATAATAAAGGAATCAAAAGCGTAGCATTGTTACCATTCCTGCTGCTTGCCCTGCTGATTATGCCGGCTGCCTGTATGGAAGATGAGGGAAACTATGACTACATTGACCTGCCGGAGTTCCGTGTTGATACTGTTGGTGTCAATCAGCAATACACAGTCCAGCAGTTTAATACCTTGCAGGTGCCGTCTCATCTGGTCTATGCCGGCAGCAAGAGTGACCTTGCTTACAGATGGTCTATCTATAACACCGGTTACGGCCAATCAGATAACCTTGCAACCATACTGGCAGAGACAGAGGATCTGAACGTAGAGATTACAGCCAAGCCAGGTAACTATATTTTGGAATTTGTTGCTCAAAATGTGAATACAGGTGAAAGAGCAGCCAACCAGTACAGGCTAACTGTAGAGAGTGCGGCAGGAACCGGTCTGATGGTATTGTATGAGAGGAATGGCCTGTCGGATATTGATATTGTCCGCACACCCATTCTGAACACTTCACTGACGAATACCACCGTCTCTCGCAACTTCTATTCCAGTGTGAACTCTACCATTGTGAAAGGTACACCAAAGATATTGGGTTACAACAATAACCATAGTTATATCTTTACGGATATCGACGGTGTTCGCTTGTCGAACGAGGATTTGACTCAGATAGAAGACTACGACGGTATTTTTTACACGAAGCCCGATTCGCACAAACCTATGCATTATTACGGACCTACCACCAGCGAAATTCTTATTAACAACGGTGATGTGCATATGATGATCGGTGGATGGGACAATGGACTGCATTACTTCCCCGGTCCTAAGGCCATGCAAGGCGACAGCTACTATGCAGAAAAGGCAATGGTTGTATATGGTGGCGGTCCTTTCTGCTTCGACAGCAAAGGTCATCGTTTCCTCTATTGCGGTCTCTGGTCAGGTGAGTTCTTACCCACAGGCGATGCCAGGTTAAGCAATATCAACCGTGATATCACACACATGTCTCCCGGTTATCCGCTTCAGAGTACTATTGGTAAGACATACGCATTCTTCAAGGATCCAACTGACGCTTCCAAGCGTTCATTGATGATCATTGATGCTACAGTAAACTCCAATGCCAGCAAGCTGATGGCTGACATTGACCTCAGTGGTTGTCCGGAGGTCAGCGAGATGCAGAATATCCTCACCACCACCAACTCTCCGATGTTCTACTACAGCAGTACAAAGAGTGCCTACGTTTGTCCGGTCGGTATCGACGAGCAAACTGCAGCTGTTCCCTCTGCTCCGCTGTGGACATGTCCCTCCAATGAAACAATTACCGCCATGCAATTGCTGAACGGCAATAAGATTTTGGCTATTGCAACCTGGACGGGCAGTGAAGGAAAACTATATTTGTTCAATACTGATCTTGCTTCCGGTGTTACTGATCCGACACCTGTAGAGACTTTCACCGGTTTCGGTAAGATTGTCGATATGCAGTATAAGAGTGCACAATAATTTTTTGGTAGTCAGTACACATATCCCCGCACCACAATAAGATATATTACGGTGCGGGGATTGTTCTCAGCCTTTTTTATATTATTTTTACATAATATTTGCGCTCTTTTCCATATCTTGTCCGTATTTTAAGAAAGAGTTCTATAATACCATACTTATACTTTTCTTATGAAAAAAATATATTCTCTATTATGTGCCATGCTGTTCACCACAATAGCTTTTGCACAGAAGCCGGTAACAATAACAGGCACCATATCTAATTTGCCTGACGGTACAGAAGTACTTGTCAACGACTATGCCGTGTATGGTCGTACGACAAAGGAGGAGGCTTTAGCCAAATGTCCAGTCAAAGATGGGAAGTTCTCATTGAAATTCACTATTAGCGAACCACGCGAGGTGGTGGTGTGGGTGGAAAGACCACACAGTAACAAACCTGTTATCGTGGCTCCTGGTGACAATATTACCATCAATGCCAATAAACCCCACGGATTCTTCCAGGCAGACGTGAAAGGATCAAAGTATCAGGAGGCTTTCGATAAGATATATAATAAACCATACCAGAAGGATCGTCCGCAGAATATCTCTCAGACTGATTATATGAAGCAACTGATCAAGGAAAACAAAAACACCTTCTTCGGTCCGTTGCTGGTATATGCTTGGTCAGGACACAGTTTAGGTTATGAGGAGTTCTACAATATGTTCCCAAAGAAAGTGCAGAACTCTTTCCACGGTCGTGCACTGAAAACCCAGGTTGATGCTGAGCGTGCTGAGAAAGCCAAGGCTAACGATCCCGCACAAAAAGCCAAGGCACAGGCACTGATGCGCAAGACACCTGCCTACGACAAACCGGAGAATGTGCTGGATGCCATCATCGCACAGTATCCGGGTAAAGTAGTGTTCGTTGATTTTTGGGCTACCTGGTGCGGACCGTGCCGTGCTGCGATGAAGACTATTCAGCCGTTGGAGGGATGGATGGCAGAAAACGACATCGTGCGCGTTTATCTCTCTGCCCCGACCAGCGACCCTGTAAAATGGGAACTGATGATTCCGGATATCGGCGGCAACCAATATCAGATGAATGAAGAGGAGTGGAGTGCTATCGGCAAGCGATACGGTTTCCAAGGCATTCCTTATTATCGTGTGTACAACAAGCAGGGTGAGTGTACCTTCAGCCATACCGGTTATCCAGGTAACGACAAAATGAAAGAGGCTTTTGAGAATGCTTTGGAGAGTCAACCGGGCAAAGTGGTGGTCAGAGGAACTGCTAAGAACATGGATGGACAGAAAATCGGCATCTATCCCTACGGATACCCCACTCGCGGTATTTCTCTTGACAATAATACCACTACCGTTGAGAACGGAACTTACAAGATTGTCATCGATGCTAAAGAACAGGCGATCTATCATCTGGAAGGCGCACGCTTCACCGCCGGTTTCGTGGCAAGCCCCGGTGAGGTCATCGTCTTTGACGGTCCTAACCTCATTAAGGCAGGTAAGGATCAGGAACTGATGAAAACCGCTATGGACAATATGTGGGGTGACTACAACAAAGGTCGCGTCAGGGCATTCAACAACCACAAGGCACTGATGGATGAGATAAACGCAAATCCCGACCGTGAGTTTGAGTTGAAGACTTCTCAGGAGTACATTCAATATCTGGATGAGTTATCGGCATGGGAGAAGGAACATGGAGAAAACGCACGGAAGTTCATCATCGACAACAAAGACAATATTTTCAGCGTTGCCTGTTACTCCATGCATGTCAACATGATAGACAACCCAAAGGAGCTTTATGATGCCCTTTCCGACAATGTAAAAAACAGCGCTTACGGAAGATCGATGAAGAGCTACTTGGAAAACAACTGGGTAGGGAGGGAGATGCCCGACTTCACCTTATCCGATGCCAAGGGAAAGAAGTATTCCATGAAGAAACTCCTCAAGGGTAAGGAGTATCTGATAATCGACTTCTGGGCTTCTTGGTGCAAGCCCTGTCGCCGCGGACTGCCGTTCATGAAAGACTATGCCAAGAAATACAAGAAAGAGAAACTCGCCATGCTCAACGTCTCCATTGACAAGAAAAAGGATGACTGGCTGAAGGCAAACAAGGAGGAAAACCTGCCGTGGACTTCTGTCTGGGATGATCAGGGAGTTGCCTCCGGTCTCGGTGTCAGAGCCATCCCTTCTGTATGGTTACTCGACAAGAATGGGAAGATAGTCTTTGCCGGTAAATACGGTGATGCCATCGGTGTAGATTTACGAAAAGTCTTCGGCTATTAATACGTTCATGCGTTGAAATAGATCATTTTCAAGAGATTGGGTTGCTGTTCAGTGACCCAATTCTATATGAATACGAGAGAAGTTAAATGGATTAGTCATCTTTTTCTCTCCGAAGGTATCACCGTTCTCTAATCAATGTAACACTAACTCCATTCACAAAAGTATTCTTAGTAGATAAGCGTATGAATTGAAATGCTTTCATAGAGTGACATTGAAATGGATATAAGTATATTGGAACTTTCATGAAAAAATCTGATAAAAAGAGACAATATTTTAATAACCTTTTGGAAGTATCAAAAAATTTCGTTATATTTGCAATGTATAATCAATTACTAACCGTAAGCTTGTCCTACACAAAACAAATTCATTATGAAAAAGATAGTATTGTTACTTTTATTGTTGCTTACCATGCAACTGGCAGCTTCTGCTACAAATTGGAGAGGATTCTGTTATATATCTGTTGAGGGAGGAGGTATCTACCCTGCCGAATATACAGTATGGAATCACGGGACAGGACATAATGTTTCGATATGGTGTCCGGACTTAAGTATCTATTGTTTTACATGTTATGCAATCTATCTACAGGATGAATATGCCGTTGTTACAAAACTGATTGAAATATGTGAAGAGCATAATATTTACTATCCCAACGATCCCGTAATACACTATTATGCTACTGTCTCTTTTGAAGAACTATCATAGTGGTGGGTTTTATAATTATCAAACTAAGATGAGGAAAATCTCCATAATCCTAATCCTATCCTTGCTGGCAGCGGTCGTCATGCCGATACCGGCAAAGACCAAATGGTATAAACGTACATCATTAGGAACATATGTTGACACTGTACTACTGAAAGTCTTCTACGTAAAAAACTATAAGGAGACACTTGAGGATCAAGACATGAAAGAAGATATCTGTAGGCTAAGTATTGGTACAGAGAACGTCGTATTTGACTATGCCTACGGAGACTTTTTCATGACAAACACACCTCCGGAATTAACAGCGAACGCAAATAATCCGGAAGACAGTTTTGAGATCGTACAAAAATATACGACACAAGCATCAAGAAAGTATATCGGGAGAAAAGGTAGGAAACAGTATTTAAAAAACTACCCTGAAAAAGGATTATTAAGAGTATATACAGGTATCTTTAATAATGGGATGTACATTTATGAAGAGTCGATCCCAACACAAGACTGGCAACTGGAAGAAGGCGACAGTGTTGTATGTGGATATACCTGCAACAAAGCAACAACAACCTTCCAAGGACGGACATGGAACGTATGGTATACCCTTGACATTCCCTATTCAGAAGGTCCTTGGAAACTGGGTGGATTGCCAGGGCTAATCTTAAAAGTGACAGATACGACTGGGGAATTCGACTTCACAGCCATATCCATACAAGAAGAAAAGCGGAAGGAAAAAGATTACTGCTTGATAAATATTCTTGATACAAGACTTATCAAAATTACCCCTTCAAGATATGAGCAGATGCTTAGAATGATGTACGATGACGAGGTCGCGTTCAATATACATCTCTATGGAGCAGAGCATGCAAACAAGATGCATGAATTTATGTACGGAAAGGGAATACCCCTAAAGACAGAGCATAAGACTCCCTGCCTGATAGAGTATTATGGGAAAGAAAAGGAATGAGAAAGCATCTGAATAAAAAAATCTGATAAAAGAGACAATAATTTAATAACCTTTCGGAAGTATCAAAAAATTTCATTATATTTGCAATGAATAATCAATTACTAACCGTAGGCTAAGCCTACACAAAACTTATTAATTATGAAGAAGAAATTATTGTTTATGTTTGTCATTCTGACAATGATGTGCTCGACACAGGTAAAGGCCAATACATTAATGTTACATAGTTTTATTTGGGTTACAACAAATGTTGACAACGATTTGCATTTGGCAGAGGCTACAATTTGGAAGGCTCCATCAGGGTACTGTGTATTTGTAGGATGCCAAGATATTGGGGAATACACGGTTTGTTATTGGTCAATAGATTTAGATAACTACTCTTACTATTTTAATGATGTTTGCAATACTCACAATTGTGTTTTTCCCAATAATCCTAAAATGTATTATCATAGTTTATCCATAATTGATTATTATAATGCTGATGTGTAAAAGAATAATCTCTGTACTGTTGATGATGTTGATTGTTGCATCACCATCATCCGCAAAGACAAAGTATTATAAACGTTGGAGGCACTATACATCTCTTGATACTGTTTTACTGAAAGTAAACTATCTGAAGACGTATAAAGAATGCGTGGATGATCAAAGTCACAAGACCAACATCTGCGAGTTGGTAATAGGTGAGGAGATCTGCCGTTTCCAGACTTCTCCATATAAATATTTCCGTGACCATCCACCTCAGGAAATAATAGAGAAAGCACATGCTTCTGAAGACAGCAGTACAGTATATGCAAGCTATGCCACAAAGTTGCTTTTTTCATCCAAATATGATCAAGAAATGGGTGAGCAATACTTCAAGAACTATCCTGTTCCAGGAATAACTACTGTAATAACGAAAATGACACATCCAGGTTCATTCTATGCTTATGAGGAGCCATTAACCAAGTCTGAATGGCAGTTGGAGGAAGGTGACAGCATCGTTTGCGGTTACTCCTGCGCCAAGGCTACAACAACCATCAGGGGACGCACATGGCATGTGTGGTATACCCTTGACATTCCCTTTTCAGAAGGACCATGGAAACTATGCGGATTACCAGGACTGATATTGAAAGCCACAGATAGTACAGGAGAGTTTGACTTCACCGCCATAGCCGTTGAGGAAGAGCACAGTAATTACGAAGAGGATAACAAAGTGACTGTTTTCAACAACAAACTGACTATGTTCACCCCTCTACGATATGAGCAACTTCTTAGGCTGTATTATGATAACATCATACAGTATCATACGGTACTGAGTGGAGCACGAATAGCAGAGCAGCTTGTTCAGGGGCAGGCAAAAATGGGGGTACCTCTTATACCTGAGCACAAGACCCCCTGCCTGATAGAGTATTATGGAGATAAGACGGAATGAGAGTCATTAGATATATCATATTGATTCTGGCCATTCTGTTTGGATGGAATACGGCAGAGGCACAGACATTCACCGGCACGCTGGTAGATAAAGACGGCAAGGCGGTGAGCAAGGCATCCGTTGTGCTCAAGGGCGAAAAGAATAATGTGATAACGTTTACCCGCTCCAACGACAACGGAAAGTTCTCCATCTCCATACCGGAAGGGAAAACGGCAACAAACATGGAGATTAACCATACCACATACGACAAGAAGATTATTCCACTGAAGGAATACAAGAACGGGCAACAGACAACCTTGGAAGAAAAAACGGTAGCGCTGAAGGAAGTGAAAGTGACTCCCAAATGGATGCGCAAGGAGGGAGATACGCTCACCTACACAGTGGCGGGCTTCAAGCAGAAACAAGACCGGTCGATAGAGGATGTCATCCGGCGACTGCCGGGGATTGAGGTGAATGCGTCAGGACAAATCAGTTATCAAGGCAAGAACATCAATAAGTTCTACGTAGAGAACATGGACTTGATGGGGCACAAATATGCGCAGGTGAGCCGTAACCTTCAAGCCGACAAGGTGGCAAGTGTTCAGGTTTATGAGAACCACCAGCCAGTCAAGATGCAGCGCGGCGTATCGTTCAGCGAACAGGCAGCATTGAATCTTGTGTTGAAAGAAGATGCAAAGAACGTATGGACCGGTGTGGTGGATGCCGGTATAGGTGCAACCCTGCAAAGGAAAACGAAATGGTTGCGCGACGCGCGGTGGGTGGAGATGATCTTCGGACGGAAGAAACAGAGTCTGAACATGTACAAAACCAACAACACAGGGAAAGACATCAGCAGCGAGGTGAGAGGATACGGACAGGCAAATGACCGCAGTCTGATTGACAACATCATCAGGGGCGGAGAGCAGCGAAGCACCTTCAACGATACCCATATCGCCGCCTCCAACTGGCTGTTGAAAACCGGCAAAGAAGCCAATCTGCGTTTCCAGGTGTCGGGGTTGCTGGATAAGATCACACAGGAACAATACTCCGAGAAACGATACAATGACGTGGACAGTCAGCTGGTCATCATCGAGGATATCCATCAGACCGGCCGTCGCAACGAATTGAATGCAGAGATGAAATATGAGATGAACGGCAGCACAGCCTTTCTCAACAACGTGCTGTCGGGATACATGGACTTCAACAAAGGTTATGGTAACAGTTTCCTGAACAACCGGTTGGTGAACACTGAGGTAAAGCCCCGGCGGCGGAGTATCAGCAATCATCTGAACGGACAGGTGCGCATCAAAGGGAATAACTTCGTTATGATCAACGCCAATGCCAGCTATAGCTATATTCCCGGCACGATGCTGCTTTACAACAACGACAGGGAGACACTCGACATGGAGGTGATGCACCTGACGGGTACTGCCACCTACATGAAAGCCTTGTCGCATTGGAGTCTGATGATGCAAGGCGGTATCCAGAACGACGTGGAGATGATGGATGTGGCTTACGCCGACACAGCCGCCCACGACCGTTATTCTTTTCACCGCATCTATATCCAACCGCAATTGTCAAGGGCATTCTCACGGCTGCGCCTCAACCTGTTTGCCAAGATGGGACTGTTAAAGAGGAGCATCGCCGACCGACATGACGAGAAATGGACCATAGAGCCCAATGTCAACCTTGTCTATGATCTTACAGGAACCATGAAGATCTCCACCGGTTATGGGTATCACTATATCGCAAGCGGCAGTCTGGGAAGTCTTACCCATGTGCCTTTCTACATCAACTACAACAACCTGCGCCGAGGAACCGGTTACTTCACCAGTACCGACAACCATATCGCCAATGCAGGATGGAGTTACCAAGGTACAGCAAACAGTATGATGGCCAGCATCAACTTCTCCGCTACCTTCCACGAAGAGGATATCTACCGAAGCAATATAAAAGATGGTATGTACTCGAGAGAGAAGACAGGTATGACACAACATACCAGCAACTACAGTCTGAACGCCAATATAGGAAAACGTTTTCTCTGGTGGATGGCCAACATCAAGTTCAACAGCAGTTACAGTTGGCGGAATTATCAGGTATTGTCGGGTGACGCACTCATCCCGCTGCAGAACCAGTCGGCTAACGTCTCACTGAACATGTCCGTCAGTCCGGTGATGATCTTCTCCGCAGAACTGAGTTCCGCAGTAAACTATACACGACGGGAAAACAGGAACATGACAGACGCCCAAGACAGTCAGTCATACCTTAACTACCGGCATGCCCTGAAACTGTTCTTCTTCCCCGGCATGTGGCAACTGTCATGGAACTTCGACTGTACGCACAGCAACGACGAATCCATGTCGTTCAACCTGTTCTCCGACGTATCGGTGATATACCGCACAAAAACCTACGACGCAGGATTGTATATGTATAACATCTTCGGCAACTC
>JAFZPF010000095.1 GCA_017550455.1 Prevotella sp. | reverse complement strand
CATACATATCTTTCGAGGACACCTGGTTATAATGCTCCACACTGTCGGCCATCTCTATCGACATGGCCTGTCCCTGTACATGTGCCTTGTCAATGGTAGAGTCTTTCATAAAGACCTCGATCACCTCACCCAGCAACTGTCTTCCTTCATTCCATGCAATAGGATCTTTGTACATCGTCATACAAGAGTCTTTCGTATTGTAAACCAGAGAGTCACAAACAGCCTGCAAATCAACACGATAAGTACGAACCTTATCAAAGCAATGGATCTCACGCCATACAGAGTCGGTCTCGATGTTATGTGTGAACATCTTCAGAGAGTCTGCATGCATATACAACGTGTCTTTCTGGGAGTAGTCAACCAGCATGGCACGGATGGTGGCATAGGCAGTCCCCACTTTCTCGTCATACCAGAAACGGTCACAGAACAGTTGGTTCTTGTTCTCCGTATCTTTATAGACAACATTTCCGAAACCCTCGCTGATGCCTGTCTTCTCATCATGATACAGGCTATCACCGGTCAGTTCCTTCTCCTTGTTCACCAATGTACTGCGTCCGTACAGTTGTGCCTGTTCGGTATTCGTATCGTAGTACCCCTGAGCGGTATGGATGACACTCTCTCCGGAAGTTATCTCAGAAGGCCCCACGATATGTGCGAGTGCAGTATGGGTATTGTAATGCAAGGTATCTGTCACTAAGAGGAATTTAGGATTCTTCAGGTGAACATTATAATTAAAGATTGCCTCGTGCGACTCCGTGTGATACTCACCCCAATCGGATGTCAGCACGTTCTGTTTATCAACCATCTTACCTCCCTCGAAGAAATAGCCGAGGTTATATAATCGATCGAAATCGAGACTATCGGTATACAACTTCGTCTTCCGGTGAGTGAGCACCACGTTGCGTCGAGCCATCGCCATCTGATCGTTACCGTCGTAGTAAGCATAGTCACTGGTCAGCGTCAGGGTGTCTCCCTGTCGCATGCGTACATGTCCGAAAGCCTGAAAAGAATTGTTTGCCTCAAAGAAAAAAGCACTGTCACATGTCAGCGTAGCTCCCTTATGGCGGAACTGCACCTTACCGTTGAGTATCTGTGCGTCAGGGCGGATGCCATAACGGTCGTAGCTCAGTTTGTCAGCATGCACGAGATAAACCCTTTCGTCCACCTTCTGTCGGTTACCCCTTCTTTTTCTTGGGGCCTGATGCGACTCCGCCAGACAAATCCCAAACAGGCATAGAATCAACAACAGTATGATCCTATGCCCGCCGAAACAACGGTTTATCTTCTTTCTTCCTATCATTTCACCCATCCCTGATATTCGAACTGGCAATCCTTATAACGATCGTTCATCCGAACATAGATATCCTTTAATTTCTTTTTCACCCAGTCTTTGAGGAATTCTTCCTTACGTTTGCTCAACACCACGTTCTTCAACACCTGGAAATCTTCCGTGATGGTTGCACGATGACCGGGCGTACGACTGTTGAGTTTAACGATAGCACAGACCGTCTTCCCCTTGCTGTTTATCATCTTGAAAGCTTTAGAGATACTGTCAACCTCCAACCCCTCTATTGCACGTGCCACCTCGGTGGGGAGATCCTGCATACGGAACTTTGAAGTACGTGTTCCTTCTGCGGTGTTAGCCATCACACCATGATTATTGCGGGTATCCTTGTCATCAGAAACATACATCGTAGCCTCTTCAAAAGAGAATTTCTTTGCACGGATATCGTCACCAATGGAATCCAAGCGGGCCTGAGCCTGTTCGATAGCCTCATCGGTAACGTTAGGTTTCAGAAGGATATGACGACATTTGATCTTATCACCCCGTTTGTCGATCAACTGGATGATGTGGAAACCGAACTCTGTCTCAACAATCTTTGAGATCTTCTTCGGATCGGTCAGATTGAAAGCCACATTAGCAAAGGCAGGGTCTAACATTCCACGTCCGGTATAATCCAGTTCTCCACCCTGTCGGCTTGTGCCGGGATCTTCCGAGTACAGACGAGCCAGTGTCGCAAAGGTAATATCTCCCTTCGTCACTCGTTCGGTATAGTCGCGAAGCTGATCTTTAACGCGGTTGATCTCTTCTGGAGATACCTTCGGTGTCTGTGTGATAATAGATACCTCCACCTCTGTAGGTACAAAAGGAATACTATCTTCGGGAAGATTCTTAAAGTAGTTTCTTACGTCAGCAGGTGTCACGGAGATGTCCTCCACGAGTTTTTCCTTCATCTTCTCCGTCAACTGTCGGTCACGGAAGTCATCATGCATCTCCTGACGCATCTGTGTCAGTGACTGCTTACGGTACTCCTCCAGTTTCTCACGGCTGCCAATCAACTGTATCCAATAGTTGATCTGCTGATCAACCGCTGTAGATATCTCACTCTCGGTTACCTCGATACTGTCGATAGCTGCTTGATGCAGAAACAGTTTCTGTACAGCTATCTGCTCAGGGATCGAACAGTCGGGATCACCTGACCATTTGATATTCTCTGCTTCTCCCTGGAGACGCATCTGTTCTACATCCGACTTCAGTATCGGCTCATCGCCAACCACCCATATCACCTCATCAATGATACTGGCCTCATGGATAGGTGCCGGTACAGCTTTAGCCGTATCTTTATCCGCTGAGGATGCAGTCCTTAGCTTTCCGATGTTTATATTTTTTGTTCCATAGACATTCATGCTGATGGTCAGGATAACCACAGCAGCAAATATCGTCAGGAAAAGACTTCTACGTTTCATATCTTTATTTATTTTACTGTTTTCACAACTTCTTGGTTGACTACCACAGGATAACGGCGGCGCAATGAGGCTACCCACTCTTTTTCCATCTGATCCTGATAATCAGCTACAACCTGCCCACGCACATCATCATAGGTTTCAGGACCTTTCTTGAGCAGTTTGCCATATACCGCCTCGTAAGGATAATCCTTCACCGGTGGCACCACCACCCCTTTCTTTTTAAATACTTTGTTATCGATCAGTTTGTTGTCACCTTCCTTGAAGATTCCTTTGACCACACGAATGCGGAT
>JAFZPF010000094.1 GCA_017550455.1 Prevotella sp. | reverse complement strand
CTCCAGTTGGTTCTTCTGCGGATTTAGCTTGTACATGGCGATGAGGAACTTACCCGGACGGACATTGTCGAGGTTGAAGTCTTCATATTTGTAACCTGTTGCCACACCGTTTTCATCAATCATTGTATCAGGATACTCCTGCAGGTAGCCGTAGATGCTCTCGTCACCATACTGTTTGTAGGTGTCGAGCATAGCACACATCTCTGTACCGCTGGTATAACTCCAATGGGGTTTCTTGGCAAAGTCAAGCATGTAAGAGTGGGGGACACGTGCCATCTCTGAATGCGTCATCCACTCACTATAATACTTGTATGGCATTTCTGATAGGATAACATTTCCGTTGATCTTCAGATTGTCGTAAGAGACATTCATCGCTTTACCTGTCTGGTATATCGGCTTGCCATAAACACCGTTAAAAGTACAGTTCTTTACATTGATGGTATTGATGGTATATGCCAGAGAGTCTGCCTCATAACCTACAATCATCACACCGTACTTTGATTTCTCACAGGTAACATTCTCCATGTTGACATTACGAACGATGGGATAGAAACCACGGCAGCAAACCTCCTTAGGCTCATAGTCTGTATTAATCTTCAAGACAGCCTCACCACATTGTCCTACCTTTACATTACGGAAATATACATTCTCGATGATTCCACCACGACAACTGTTAGTCTTGATACGTAAGACACGGTCGAGATTGGGAGAGTCCATCTGGCAGTTCTCCACATATACATTCTGACAACCGCCGGAGATCTCAGAACCGATAACCACACCGCCATGACCATCTTCCATCACACAGTTGCGGATGATGATATTCTTACTGGGTTTGCCGGCAAAACGACCGGTTCCTCCTGCACGTCCATCAGCATTACGACCACTCTTGATAGCAATACAATCATCGCCGGTATGGAAGACACAGTCTTCAATAAGCACGTTCTCACAACTTTCAGGGTCACATCCGTCACCGTTAGGACCCTCATTCCAGATCTTCACTTTACGAACAGTGATGTTCTCAGAGAGTAGGGGATGGAGTACCCAGAACGGTGAGTTCAGGAAGGTAACACCCTCTATCAGGATATTCTCACATTGGTTCAGACAAACTAACTGTGGGCGCAATCCTTTTCCGGCACCAAAGATACGTTCATCCATGTCAACACCATCCTCGGCAAAGCGCATCAGATCGGCACGTCCACCGGCATTCTGCTGTTTCTCAGGATAGTCGATATCCTTATTCTTTGCCCGTTTACCACTCATCAACCACCAGGTGTCATCAGAACCATTACCATCGATGGTGCCTTCACCGGTAATACCGATATTCTTCTGCTGATAGGCATAGATCAGCGGCTGGTAGTTCCAGCAGTCCATACCTTCCCAACGTGTCGGTACGTTTGGATACAATGAACGGTCGAAAGCAAAGAGCAGCGTAGCCCCTTTCTCCACCACAAGATTTACATTACTCTTGAGTGTGATGGCTCCGGTGTTCCATGTTCCTTCCGGGATGATCACCTTACCTCCACCAGCTCTGGCGCATGCATCGATAGCTTTGTTGATAGCCTTTTGATTCTTGGCTGGATCATTGACTTTCAGCGATGCACCGTATTTGGTGATAACAAAAGAGTTCTCTGCAAATTTCGGACAGATAATCTTTTTCTCTAATTGTTTGTATTCCGTGTCCCAAACTGAAGCATTGCCAGTCAATGGTAACAGCAGACAAAGGATCAGTGCTTGAATGTACCTCATCTTGATTGTTTATTAGTGATTAATTATTAATATGCAAAGATACGAAAAATAGTCGATAATACCGTGCAAATAGTTAAATTTTTGTTTTTTATTTCCAATTATTTGCATTATTCCCTTATTTCCTATATATTTGCGATATGTTATTTAGATTTCCATGTTTGGAAATCACCTGTCGAGGTTGCGGCATCCTGCTGCAACCTCTTTTTCTTGAATACAAAAAGAACGATGCTTCGCGCACCGTTCTTTCCCAACTTACAACTTATATAATAATACACGGTCAATTAGTCCCGTACAAAACTACACAACCAAAATCCCCCTTAAAAGGGAATCAATTATTAAAAGAATCAACATACCCATTTATTCCTAACCCACGAGGAACGCTGGTCTGACGTAAAGGCAGGTCTTCTGACTTTGCTCCCCCACAAGCACCTTCCCGTTTAAAAGGATAAGTTTACTTATCAATCAACAGTGGTTTATTGCTTGCGGGCATAATGAAGCTCACAGCTGCGGGACAGTAGAGGATTCTCACCTCATTCCCTTATTAATCGCGTTAAAGCGAACCTTTCGTCGTGATTTCAAGTGCAAAGATAATGTTTTTTTATAAAAATACAAAGAAAAAGGCGATATTTTAAAAAAATATTTGCATGTTTCGTAAATTTATTTTAGTTTTGCATACACATTAGTTTTTAACCTATTAAAAGAAATGCCTATTGAAACAATATTACTCAGTTAATAAGTAAATTTAGATTATATGAGTAATCTTGAAAGAATGACCGACGAAGAGTTGGCCATGCTCTATATCAATGGAGACAATAAGGCATTCGATCTGTTACTTTCCCGCAACCAGACTCGTTTGTTTTCATACATTCTGTTCGTGGTTCATGACCGCGAGACAGCCAATGATATATTCCAGGAAACATTTGTGAAGGTTATCACGAAACTCAACCAAGGTAAGTATGTTACCAGTGGAAAGTTTTCTGCTTGGATCATGCGTATCGCCCACAATGTGATCATGGACTGGTTCCGTGAGCAAAAAGTTGAGGGTATCGTTGATCAAGGTGAAGACAATGACTTGTCGAATATCCCCGGCACATCCTTCTTGGATGACAGTATCGAAGATCAGTATGTCAGAGAGCAGGTGCTGAAGGATGCCAAAAAGATCATGGAAGCCTTACCTCCCTCACAGCGTGAGGTAGTCTTTATGCGTTTCTATCAAGATCTTTCGTTTAAGGAAATAGCAGAAATGACCGGTGTGAGCATCAATACTTCCCTCGGTCGTATGCGTTATGCTATCCTAAATATGCGGCGGATGGCAAAAAAGCATGATATCATGCTACAGTTGAGCTGATTCCCCTAATTGCTTTAAGGATTTTATTACCTTATGAGGATCGGCAGCTTTAAACACATAACTGCCGCTAACCAGTACATCAACCCCGGCTTTCACCAAGCGCGGGGCTGTTTCTTCTTGTACGCCACCGTCTACTTCGATGAGAGCATGACTCCCCGTGCGGCTGATCATCTCACGCAACTGTTGAGTTTTGTTGATCGTCTGTTCGATGAAACGCTGTCCGCCAAAACCGGGATTTACACTCATCAGCAAAACCATATCCACATCTCTTATGATATCTTCCAGCATACATACAGGGGTAGATGGATTCAGTGTTACACCAGCTTTCATCCCAGCTTGATGAATCTCTTCAACGGTACGGTGCAGATGGGTGCAAGCTTCGTAATGTACATTCATCATCATCGCTCCCAAAGCGGCTGTTTGTTTGATGTACCGCTCTGGTTGCATGATCATGTAGTGCACATCCAACGGCTTCTTGCAGATTTTGCTAACAGCCTCCAATACTGGAAAGCCAAAGGAGATGTTGGGTACGAACATTCCATCCATGACATCCAGATGTAGCCAGTCGGCTTCGCTGGTGTTGATCATTTCTATATCTTTCCGCAAGTCCAGAAAATTGGCGGCAAGCAGGGAAGGAGATACCATTACTGCCATAGTAACATTGTTTTTAACTTATCAGTTGACACTATATGAACACGATTGCTTGTTCATTCGACAAACACGGTAGGAATAAGCAAACTGCCGGATAAAATTCAGGGTCTTTTCTGATGGATTAAAGTCTTCTTGAGTAAAAATCGGCATAGGCAAAAATATTAAAGTTCTATTATTGTAACGCCATCGTATAGTGATTTATTACACCAATCACAAATATTTTTATAAAAAAATCTGGCGGAGTTAAAATCCGCCAGATTACGTGAGTATTTTCATTCTTTAAAGTCCTAAAGACCCTCAAATCCCCAAAACCTTAAACCTTAGACCTTAAACTTTAAGCCCTAAACTCTAAACTCTAAACTCTAACCCCTTAACTATTATACTCCTGCCAGCTCTTCACCTTGATAGGTTCACCCTTCATGGTACAGAAGGCTTCGATGAAGGCTTTGGCCAGACGTACGTTGGTCATCAATGGTATATTATGATCGATAGCACCACGACGTATACGGTAACCGTTGGTCAATTCACGTTTAGTGTGGTTCTTCGGCACGTTGATGATCAGGTCGAACTGATGATCAGCAATCATATTCATCACGTTATTGTCTGCCTCTTCATCCGGCCATGACACTGGAGTTACAGGGATATGATTATCTTGGAAGAACTTTGCGGTACCACCGGTAGCAAAAATCTTATATCCATTCTTAATCAGTTGCTGGGCAGGCTCCAACAAAGCAACCTTACCTTTTGCACCACCTGAGGATATCAGGATATTCTTTTCTGGTAGACGGTAACCCGTAGCAATGAGAGCATTGAGCATTGCCTCATGCAGGTCGTCTCCCAGACAACCAACTTCTCCTGTTGATGACATATCCACACCGAGTACCGGGTCTGCATTCTGCAAACGGGCAAATGAGAACTGGGATGCCTTTACACCGATACGATCGATATCAAACTCACTTCTATCAGGTTTGACATAAGGTGCGTCGAGCATGATCTTCGTAGCTGTCTCGATGAAGTTACGCTTCAGGATCTTGCTTACGAAGGGGAATGAACGACTGGCACGGAGGTTACACTCGATAACCTTCACCTCACGGTTCTTGGCTAAGAACTGGATATTGAACGGTCCACTGATATTCAGCTCATTGGCAATCTTACGGGATATCTTCTTGATTTGTCGGATGGTAGAGAAATAGATATGCTGGGCGGGGAATACCATTGTGGCATCACCGGAGTGCACACCGGCATACTCGATATGCTCAGAGATAGCATATTCAACAATCTCACCCTTGTCGGCAACAGCATCAAACTCAATCTCTTTGGTGTCCTGCATAAACTGAGATACCACCACGGGGAACTCTTTGCTCACCTCGGTAGCCATCTGCAGGAATCGCTCCAATTCCTCGTAGCTGTAGCACACATTCATTGCAGCACCGGAGAGAACATACGACGGACGTACTAATACGGGGAATCCTACCTCTTCTACAAACTCCTTGATATCATCGAAGGATGTCAGTGCACGCCAAGCGGGTTGGTCGATGCCCAACTTATCAAGCATGGCGGAGAACTTATCGCGGTTCTCAGCACGGTCGATATTTACCGGAGATGTTCCCAGCACAGGAATACCCTGACGGTATAGTTTCATAGCCAGATTGTTCGGTATCTGACCACCCATACTTACGATAACACCCTTTGGCTGTTCCAAGTCAATCACGTCAAGTACGCGCTCCAATGACAGTTCATCAAAATACAGACGGTCACACATGTCGTAGTCAGTAGAAACAGTCTCAGGGTTATAATTGATCATGATACTCTTATAACCTAATTTTCGAGCAGTATTGATAGCGTTGACTGAGCACCAGTCGAATTCAACCGAAGAACCGATGCGATAGGCACCAGAACCCAATACCACGACTGATTTCTCGTTCTTGTAGTAGTTGATGTCATGTCCCTGTACTGCATATGTAAAATAGAGGTAGTTGGTAAGTTCAGGATGCTCGCTGGCAACAGTATTAATACGCTTGACACTCGGTAAGATACCTTTTTCTTTACGATAGCGACGTACAGCAAGATTCTCTTTTTCCATGTTTCCTTCCTGTGGCTTAAGCACAAAGCGGGCAATCTGGAAATCGGAGAATCCAGCGGCTTTCACCTCTTGCAGGAAACTGTCGGGGATATCCTCCAGACGGTTATATTCCAT
>JAFZPF010000093.1 GCA_017550455.1 Prevotella sp. | reverse complement strand
TGAATTCGTCAAGGGAGGAGCAAGAGGTGACCAGGCTCGTACAGCCCTTTCTGCCAATTTCCTCCTGCGTACCGCAGAAGCTTATCTGAATGTGGCAGAGGCAGCCGCTTACAAAGGTGATTCACAGACTGCCCTTCAGGCCCTGAACACACTTCGTAAGAACCGTATCAGCACGTCCGGTTACAGTGATGTATCGGCAGGCAGTACAGAACTCATCAACTTCATCCGTGACGAGCGTGCCCGTGAGTTGTGTCTGGAAGGACATCGTTGGTTCGACCTGCGTCGCTATGCTGTTTGCAGCGTTCAGCCATATGTGAAAACCATCCGTCACAATTACACCACGATGAGTTACGAATACAGCTATTCAACATGGAGTTACCAATGGGTGGCTACACAATCACGCTTCTATGAGCTCAAGACCGACGAGCCGGCAAATACCCTTCCTATACCGAAGGAGGTCATCGACTTCAATATCGGCATGAGGAATAATGACCGTGCAGACCGTCAGCCAGTGGAAATCGTTAATTACTAATCCAAACCTATAAGAGTGAAATATGAAAAAATATCTATATAGTCTGATCGTCCTTTGCTCCATCACCATGGCTTTTGTAAGTTGTGGATCAGACGAAGTAACACCGGGGCCGAGTGAAACGGACATGTGGCTGCATCCCTATGGAGCCAGTTCTGCCGATCAAAGCTTGCAGGCACAGTTCTATCAGAAGAACAAGATCTATCTGCTGTTCAACGACACCCTGCGCAAACAACAGGTGGCCACGAACCCTGACGGCACACCATTCTATGACATGGAGACCATCGACCTTACCTATTACCTGATTGGTTCCAGCAGTTATCTCAACGAGGCATTTACCTATGAGTACCTACAGACAGATGCAGACAAGCAAGCTGCCACTGCCTTTGTACAGGATCAGGTATTACCTTGTCTGAGTGGCGACCTCTTACCATTCTCTATTCTTTTGGTCAGCAAGATCAATCAATATGCACGGCAGTATTCCTATCAGTCGATGACACGTACCAATCCTATTGTCTATGCAGGATATCGCTGTACGGCCATTGCCGCTGAAGGTATCGCGGGGATGTCACAAGAACAGAAGATAACCGCCCGTAACAACATCTTGAAGGCGATTATCAACAACAAATTGTCATCACTGCCGGCAGATGCCTTTGATGAGTTCTACTCATTTACCAATCCGTATTACAGTACATACCAGATGTATGATGCTGCTGCATTCTTCGAGCAATATCCTACTCCTATGGATATCGGTCTGCTTGATAATGGAGTAAGCTACTATCGTTGGACACCAACCGGTTCGTTGATCATGTATAATATCGCGGCCAAGAGTTATGACTTGCAGGATTACACCAATGCGGTATTCACCTACAGTGATGCTGAGTTTGCAGCAAAATACGGACAGTATCCCATTGTGATGACAAAGTTTAAGTTGCTCAAACAGATCTTTGCACAAATAGGTGTGACCGTCGACTAATAATACAAGAAATCAAATAATTAAAAGACAATATGGAAAAAATTAAATATTTATTCTTTGTCATGTTGGCTGTTTGCTCAGTATCTTTCATCAGTTGCAGCGATGACGATGATGAGGTAGGAACAGCCCCGGCTCCCGACGCTACCGGATCATGGACAGATACCCGTGACGGAAAAGAATACGGATGGGTACGCTACGGACAACTGGAGTGGACAACCAGTAACCTCGGTTATGTACCTGCTGCCGGCTCTACCCTCCCTAGTCTGACACCGGTAGCCGCCAATGTGTATGATGATGGTGTAGCTACGAAATATTACCAGACATTCGGACTACTTTACAATCATGAGGCAGCCGTAGCTGCTATTCCTGAGGGATGGCGACTGCCTACCAATGATGATTGGGCAAATCTGGCAAGTGTCACCAATGGCGATATCCAGAAGGCAATCAATCTGGGATTGGGCGGTTATTATGTCAACGAGGATTTCTTCCAGCAGATCCATCCTAATGTAGACTACTATGCCTACATCTACGGATTCTATTGGAGCAGTTCTATTGACGATACAAAGCCCAGTAACAACTTCGCTTTCTACAGGAAGATTGTTTACAATCAGAAAGGCTCTGAGATAGGAAGCATGGACAAGACCTATTACATGAACGTGCGACTGGTACGTAATGCGAAATAAGATCTTATGAAACGCTTAAAAACTCTCTATATAACCTTGTTGCTGGTGCTCTCTGTAGGAGCATCAGCACAAGGCATACCTTTCCTCGATAACCGCCCGATGAAGGAGGTACTTGAACAGGCAAAGAAAGAAGGCAAGATGGTTTTCGTGGATTGCTATACCACCTGGTGTGGCCCCTGTAAGGTGCTTGCGAACAATGTTTTTCCACAAAAAGAGGTAGGTGATTTCTTTAATCCCCGTTTTGTCTCACTGAAACTCGATATGGAGAAAGGAGAAGGGCCGGAGATGGGCAAGAAGTGGGATGTGGGAGCCTACCCTACCCTGATCTTCATGAACAGCGATGGTGAAGTGCAATTCCATCTGGTGGGTGCCCGCGACGGCAAACATCTTGTGGATACGGTGGCTTTCCTGTTGGAAAACAACAAACCATCTGAGTTGGCAGTAAGATATAAAAAAGGTGAGCGTTCCTCACAACTGGTGACGGACTATATCCACGAACTGCAGAAGAACCGCAAGAACAGGACTGCAGAGACGGTGGCAACAGACTTTGTGAATCATCATCAGCAATTATTATTGACTGACTCTCTGGCTCAACAGATATTGGGTCGTTATGTACAAGATCCCCACAATGAGGGATTCCTCTATGCCTACCAATATCGTAACCAGTTACCTGCTAATATCGTAGAACAGCTGGAGGCTAAGTGGAAGATGTTCACCAAGAGTTATTATATCATGGGGAATGGCAACGGCTTAGCTATCAACGAGGATGGTATGCGGACATACTATGAGTTTATGGTGGCTCATGAGGTAGCCAAGGCCAAGGAATACTATATGCAATACAAACTGCCTGCCTCGTTCATTATGAAAGACAAGCGGATGATGTTCGAGTGTCTCGAGATGTCGAAAGGCATCGACAGGATAGCTGGCGGACAGATATCCATGGCCATCAATGCACTTGAAAAGATGGAATTGAACGACAAGGAAAAACAACAACTGGAGGAGTTGAAGAAACACTATGCCGACAAGTTAATTAATACTCAAAACCGATAATATGAAACGAATTTATCTGATCCTATTACTGGCAGTGATAACTGCAACGATAAATGCTCAGCAAAAGGAATTGTTCAGACAAGATCCTGCTGTACGCATCGGACAACTGAAAAACGGTCTTACCTACTATATCCGTCATAACGAGGATCCGAAGGACCGTGCTTACTTCTACATTGCACAGAAGGTGGGAGCTATCCAGGAGGAGCCCCACCAGCGCGGACTGGCTCACTTCCTGGAGCATATGTGCTTCAACGGAACGACTCACTTCCCCGGTACCTCACTGCGTACGTGGCTGGAGACCATCGGCGTGAAGTTCGGTGCAGACCTCAATGCCTATACGGCTGTTGACGAGACAGTATATAACATCGATAATGTTCCCACTATCCGTGAGAGCATCCTCGACTCCTGTCTGCTCATCCTTCATGACTGGAGTCACGACCTACTGCTCGAAGATAAGGAGATCGACAATGAACGTGGTGTGATCCAGGAGGAGTGGCGCTCTCGTAACAGTGCCAGTCAGCGTATGAACGAGAAGATCATGCCCATCCTGCATGCCGGCTCGAAATACAGCGACTGTATGCCCATCGGCTCGATGGATATCGTGATGAACTTCCCCTACAAAGCTTTGCGCGACTACTATGCCAAGTGGTATCGCCCCGACCTGCAGGGCATTGTCGTCGTAGGTGACATCGATATCGACCAGATGGAACAGAAGATCAAGAAAACTTTCGCCGACATCCCTAAGCCGAAGAAAAATGCGGCTAAACGCGAGTACTATCCAGTACCCGACAACGACGAACTGATCTATTATATAGGCAAGGACAAGGAGTTGCGCTCTCCCATGGTACAGTTCTATTTCAAACATCCTGCCACGCCACGTGACAAGAAGAACTCAAGGGAACATATGCTCAAAGGATTCTATAACGGTTTCCTCTATAACACCTTCCATGACCATACCCTCGACCTGGTACAGGCACCCGGCTCACCTTTCTCTATGGGTTATATCCGCGATGGTGCTTTCTTCCTCGCCCAGACAAGCCGCTCGCTGAACGGTATCGTATCTTGCCACAGCGGTAAGGATGATATCATGCGGGGTACGGAGGCTTTCCTGCGTGAGTTGTTCCGCGTAAGGCAAAACGGCTTCGCACAGACTGAGTTCGACCGCTACCGCAAGGATATGCTCGTCACTCTGGATCGTCAACTCAAGGAGAAGGACAAGCGCTACAGCCGTACGTTCGTCAATGAGTATGTGCGCCATTTCCTCGACAATGATCCCATACCCGAATTGGAGGACGAGGTGGCTTTCTGGAAGGAGGAGCTGCCCAAGCTTTCAGTAAAAGATCTGAACGAATACTTCTTCTCACTCTTCGATAAAGACGGCAAGAATATGGCTATCGTCATCACAGGTCCCGACAAGGAAGATATCAACTATCCTACCAAGGATCAGATGATGGCATTATATAACAAGGTAGCTAATGAGAAGATTGAGCCATACGTCGATAAGGAGAACAATCTTCCTTTCCTCCCGAAAGAACCCGTGCCGGGTAAGATTGTCAGCGAATCGACAGATGCCGAAGGCTATATCAACATGGAATTATCCAACGGCATGAAAGTCATCATAAAGAAAACCGACCTGAAGAAAGACCAGATCCTGATGTCGGCAGCCTCACACATGGGTCTCGACGGCATCGAAGATATCACCGTTGATGAGTACCGACAGGCACAGAACATGCTGAATATGATGATGGGGGTCAATGGTATGGGTAACTACAACCTCATGGATCTGAACAAGAAATTCACCGGAGTGAATGCACGTGTACAACCCGGTTTCCATCCCAACCAGACAGTATTACAAGGCTCTTGTTCCCCGAAGGACTTAGCTGTGATGATGGAGATGGCACATGCCGGCTTCCTCTATCCCAACCGCGATGACAATGCCTTCGGTGCCCTTCGTGAGCGTATTATCAGGAGCACCCGCGATAGTGAAGGAAAGCCCAATTCTGTACTTGGTGATTCTACAAACGTTACTTTATACGGCAACAACCCATACACCAAGCGGATGACGGTGAAGGATTACGAGGCTATAGACTTCGGCAGGATGATGGAGATCTACAAACGATGCTTCAGCGATGCCAGTCAGTTTACGATGAACTTCGTGGGGAATGTCGACTTGGATGAGTTGCGCCCGCTGTTGGAGAAATACATTGCCTCCCTGCCTGCTACTCGTAAAGAGATAAAACTGATACCAAAGATGGAGATCCTGCCAGGTACACGTACCTGTATGTTTGAGAAAGAACAACAGACACCGACCTGTAACATCAATATTCAGTACATAGCACCGGGAGAGTTCTCTTTCCGCAACCAGCAAATCGCTTCATTGCTCGGACAGGTTCTTACCATCAACTACACCAAGACCATCCGCGAAGAGGCAGGTGCCGCCTACTCGGTAAGTGCCGGCTGTTCTGTCAACTACTATCCTAAAGAGAGTTACCGCATCGCCGTGCGCTTCCCGACAAGTCCTGAATCACGTGACCTGGCTATCCGTCTGGTTGATGAGGGCATCGACGATCTGATCAAGAACGGACCGAACGTGGAGGATATCAATAAGGCAAAGGAATATCTGTTGAAGGTAGATCAGAGTAACCGCACGGTCAATGAGTACTGGCTCGACATTCTCGGTTACCGCTGGAATCATGGCTATGACAAATCGAAAGGCTTCGAGGAGATGATCAACGGTATCACTCCGAAGGATATTCAGGAGATGGCCAAGAAGATCAAGGCCGGCGACCGCATCGCAGTGGTGATGACCAGCAAGTGATAGATAACTGAAAATATCAGTATAGTACATGTCCTGCTGCAAGTAATTGTAGAGGCTATTATGATAGGGACCGAATACGATCCCTATCATTTTTATTGACAGGATGCATCACCTTTCGAAAAGGCCACCTTTTACCGGGTAAAAGAGTACCTTTAGCCGGGTAAAAGAGTACCTTTACGAGTAGTAAAGAGTATCTTTATTCCGACGAAAACATTGAAAAAGGCATTTTTTTTTCATTTTGTTTGTTATTTTGCTTATTTTGCATTATCTTTGCATGGCAAAATTTAAAAATTATTAACCAAATAGATTCAATATGGACGATTATCCGGCGGAAAATAGTGACTATTTATTACGTTTAGGCTGAGGACACCCTTTTCCGCTGGGCTGATCCTTCGCCGACTAACTTTTATTGAAGGATTAGCAAAATGAAGACTTATTGGAATACTAATCAAGGACTGAAAGTGCTTCCCGAGTGGGAGCCCAACTGCTGGATACAGGTAACGTGTCCAACAGATGAAGATCAGAGAGATTTGGAAGAGCGTTTCCATATCCCCGACTATTTCATGTCGGACATCAGCGATAACGACGAGCGTGCCCGTTATGAATACGACGATGGATGGATGCTTATCATTCTGCGTATTCCCTATGTAAAGGAGATACGCTCGAGAACGCCTTATACCACAGTGCCTTTGGGTATTATCCACAAGCGCGACGTTACCATCACCGTGTGTTATTACGAGACAAACATGATGATCGACTTCGTGAGTTATCAGCAGAAACGTGGCGTGGGGTTCGTGGATTATGTCGATATGATCTTCCGGTTGTTCCTCTCATCAGCCGTATGGTATCTGAAACGGTTGAAGCAGATCAACACACTCATTGATAAGGCTAAGAAAAATCTTGACCATGATGTGAACAATGAGTCGCTTATCGGACTGAGTCGTCTGCAAGACTCCCTCACCTATTTCATCACTTCTATCCGTGGTAATGAGAACCTGCTGGCAAAACTGAAATTTAAGTTGCAAGTGGATGAGCTCGATGCCGATCTGATTGAAGACGTAAACATCGAGATGAGTCAGGCACGTGAAACCACCAATATCTATTCAAATATCTTGGAAAGTACGATGGATACGTATTCCAGCATCATCAACAATAATATGAACCGCGTGATGCGTACCCTTACAGCCGTGACGATTATCATGATGTTCCCCACCTTGGTAGCATCCCTTTTTGGTATGAACCTGATCAACGGCATGGAGTCAAATCCCATAGGATTTACCGTTGCACTCGTCATTTCCATCGTGGCATCTATGCTTTCATGGGTGGTTTTAAGGTATAAAAGGCTACTTTAAAAGAAAATTTTGAAAAAAATCACTTAAAGTTGTGTTTTTTTCATTTTTTTAATTAAATTTGCCCCGTTATTATACCTTTGAATATTGAACTTAATATCAGTAAATGATGGACTCTCAAGAAAACGTTCTCGGAAATGAGGCACTGGAAGAAGTAAAGAAAGTAGAAGAAATTGTAGTTAACACAGAGATTACCCCAGAGGAAGAAGCCCCCGCTGAGGCAGTTGTTCCTGTAGAAGAAAAAGCTCCTGTTGAGGAAGTGGCTGAAGAAGTTATAGCGGCAGAAGAACCCGCTACTGACGAAGAAGCAGCTCCGCAAGAGGAGAAGAAGGAAGAACCTGCCGAAGAAGTGCCGGCCCCGGAGGAAACTCCTGTAGAGAACGTAACCGAAGAGCCTGCAGCTGAAGAACCTGCTGAAGAGGAACCTGTAGAGGTTCCCGCAGAAGAGCCTGCAGCTGAAGAACCTGCTGAAGAGGCACCTGCTGAGGATTTGACAAAGAAGATCTACAAGACCAAGCAGGAGGTGAATGAGCGTATGAAAGAGTTGGCTCACGGTGATGAGATACCAACGAAAGAAGAGGTTGATCATCTGAAGACCGTCTTCTATAAATTACACTTTGCTGAGCGCGATGCTAACTACAAGGCATATATCGATGGCGGTGGTGATCCTGAGAAATATCAGGTAACACCCGACATGGATGAGGAAACCTTCAAGGCCGAGTTAGGACTTATCAAGGAAAGACGTGCCAAGCTTTTCATCGAGCAGGAGAATCAGAAACAGGAAAACCTGAAGAGGAAACTCGATATCATCGAGAAGATAAAGAGTATGGTCACCTCTCCTGAGGAGGCTAACCGTAATTATCAGGAATTCAAGAAACTCCAGCAAGAGTGGAAAGACATCAAGCTCGTCCCGGCAGAGAAAGCCAACGAGTTGTGGCGTAATTACCAATTATATGTGGAGCAGTATTACGACCTGCTGAAACTGAACAGTGAGGCACGTGAATACGACTTCAAGAAGAACCTTGGTATCAAGACACGTCTGTGCGAGGCAGCAGAGAAACTGGCAGATGAACCGGATGTGATCAGCGCCTTCCATCAGTTGCAGAAGCTCCATCAGGAGTTCCGTGAGACGGGTCCTGTCGCCAAGGAGTTGCGCGAAGAGGTATGGGCACGTTTCAAGGCAGCCTCAACCGTGATCAACAAGAGACATCAGCAGCACTTCGACAACCTTCGTTCAAAGGAGGAAGATAATCTCTTGCGCAAGACTGCTCTCTGCGAAAAGGTAGAGGCTATCGCCAAGGAAGAGAATAAAGGTGCTGGCGACTGGGAGAAACGCACACGTCAGATCATCGACATTCAGTCAGAATGGAAGACCATCGGGTTTGCTCCTCAGAAGATGAACGTGAAGATCTTCGAGCGTTTCCGTGCAGCCTGCGATGATTTCTTCGGTAAGAAAGCAGAGTATTTCAAGGGTCTCAAGGCACAGTTTGCGGAGAACGCAGACAAGAAACGTGCATTGATAGAACAGGCTAAAGCCCTGCAAGACAGCACTGACTGGAAATCCACAAGTGATAAATTCATCGCATTGCAGAAAGAATGGAAGACCATCGGCATGGTGCCCAAGAAGTTAGGTGACCAACTGTGGAATGAGTTCTTAGGAGCATGTAACAAATTCTTTGAGGCACGCAATGCCGCTCATGCAGGCGCACGTAGCTCAGAGCGTGAGAACCTTGCACAGAAGCGTAGCATCATCCGCGAATTGAAAGCCATCACGGAAGAGACGGGTGAGGATCTGCAAGAGAAAGTACAGGAGTTGGTTGACAAATATCAGAGCATCGGTCATGTGCCGTTCAAAGAGAAAGATAAGTTATATAAGGAATACCACGAGGTGCTCGACCGTCTGTATGATGAGTTGCATATCACCACATCCCGCCGCCGACTGGAGAACTTCAAGAGTAACATCAAGAACATGGCTGAGCGTAGCATGGATGCCCTCGACAACGAGCGTACCCGTCTGATGCGCCGCTATGAGAGTCTGAAGCAGGAGATCCAGACATACGAAAACAACCTGGGATTCCTGAATGCAGCCAGCAAGAAAGGTAACAGCCTGATTGACGAGATGAACCGCAAGGTACAGAAGTTGAAAGACGACTGTGAACTGGTTCGACAGAAGATCAAGGCTATCGACGAAGAGAATAAAGAGGAAGAGTAACTTTCTACCATTAATATTAAGGCTGCAACGCGGGTTGCAGCCTTTTTCTTTTTTATGATATAACAATTACCTGTTTTCCAGAGACATAAAAAAAGGTAATGATATTGCCTAAAAAAAAATCGCTAAGCACTGATATCCAGCAACCTAGCGATTATTTGTGTTGGGGTACTCGGACTCGAACCAAGAATGACAGGACCAGAATCTGTAGTGTTACCATTACACCATACCCCAATCAAGATGCATTGTTTTTCCTTTTATGCGGGTGCAAAGGTAGCGCTTTTTTTTGAACTACAAACATTTTTCCTGTTTTTTTTGAAAAAAAATTCAAATAAACACACTTTTCTATGGGTTTTCCAAGAAATCAGTGTAACTTTGTGAACTAATTTATATTATTATTAATGGTAAAGACAAAAGAACTCGTAGATACTATTGTTAAAGGCATACAAGAGAAGAAAGGCCAGAAGATTGTTGTAGTTGACATGACAGAGATGGAAGGCGCCATCTGCCAATATTTTGTTATCTGTCAAGGTAATTCCCCCTCACAGGTGGATGCCATTACCGATTCCATTGAAGAATTTGCCAGAGTACATAGTGGTGAGAAACCGCTTCGTATTGTAGGCAGGGAGCGTTCCCTTTGGGTGGCGATGGACTATGCAGACGTGATTGTCCATATCTTCTTGCCCGAGATGCGAGACTATTATCATCTGGAGAATCTCTGGGAAGATGCCAAGATAACTGAAATCCCTGACTTAGATTAAAAGACGATGGAACAAGAAAATAAGCCTAAGATGCCACGTTTCAATATGAACTGGCTCTATATCACTGTACTGATGGGTTTGCTCTTTGTATTTTTCTTCTCCGACGGCAGTTCCGCCGGAGGAAACAGCATCAGCAAACCCGTAGGTTATTCTGAGTTTCAGCAGATGGTAACAAAAGGCTATGCCTCGAAGATTGTTGCCAACAAGGATGAGAGCAAACTGAAGATGTTTGTCAAGGCTGATCATATCCGCGAGGTTTTCAATAAAGGTACCGACCAAACCGGTAAGGAACCTTATGTGATTGTTGAGATAGGCAGTGTCGATCAGGTAGAGACATTTATCAACGCTGAGCGTGAAGCCGGACATTTCACGGGAACCTTCAGTTATGAGAACAAACAAGGAAACGAATTGTGGAATGTTCTTATCGGTATTCTCCCCTGGGTATTGATCTTCGGTGTGTGGATCTTCCTTATGAGGAGGATGTCCGGCGGTGGCGGTTCCGGTGGTAGCGGCATCTTCAGTGTGGGCAAGAGCAAGGCAAAGATGTACGAGAAAGGTGGAGAACTGGGCATCACCTTCAAGGATGTTGCCGGTCAGGAAGGCGCCAAGGAAGAGGTTCAGGAGATTGTGGAATTCCTGAAGAATCCTCAGAAATATACCGATCTGGGAGGAAAGATTCCCAAGGGTGCTCTATTGGTGGGTCCTCCGGGAACCGGTAAGACATTGTTAGCCAAGGCTGTTGCCGGTGAGGCTGGTGTACCTTTCTTCTCGATGAGCGGTTCTGATTTCGTAGAGATGTTCGTGGGTGTAGGTGCTTCCCGTGTACGCGACCTTTTCCGTCAGGCAAAGGAGAAAGCTCCCTGTATCATCTTCATCGATGAGATAGATGCCGTGGGACGTGCACGAAGCAAGAACCCTGCCATGGGCGGTAACGACGAGCGTGAGAACACCCTGAATGCGTTGTTGACAGAGATGGATGGTTTCGGTACTAACAGTGGTGTCATCATCATGGCCGCCACCAACCGTGCCGACATGCTTGACTCAGCCCTTCTGCGTGCAGGACGTTTCGACCGTCAGATACACGTCGATCTGCCCGACCTCAGTGAGCGTAAGGCTATCTTTGAGGTTCATCTCCGTCCGGTAAAGATCGACAATAGCGTGGATGTGGATCAGTTAGCCCGTCAGACACCCGGTTTCTCAGGTGCTGACATTGCCAATGTATGTAACGAGGCAGCTCTGATAGCAGCCCGTCATAATAAAAAAGCTGTTGACAAGCAAGACTTCCTGGATGCTGTTGACCGTATCATCGGTGGATTGGAAAAGAAAACCAAGGTGATGACGGCCAGCGAGAAACGTAGTATCGCCATCCATGAAGCCGGCCATGCCACGATCTCCTGGTTCTGCGAATATGCCAATCCACTGGTGAAGGTAACCATCGTTCCTCGTGGCCGTGCCTTAGGAGCAGCTTGGTATATGCCGGAAGAATATGTCATCCAGACAAAAGAGGCTATGCTTGATGAGATGTGTGCCACATTGGGTGGACGTGCGGCTGAAGAACTGTTTGTCGGAAAGATCTCTACAGGCGCCATGAACGACCTGGAGCGTGTCACGAAACAGGCTTACGGAATGATTGCCTATGCCGGTATGAGTGAGAAACTGCCGAACATCTGTTATTACAACAATAATGAATACAACTTCCAGCGGCCCTATTCTGAGACTACTGCCAAGGTGATGGATGAGGAAGTGCTGAAGATTATCAATGAACAGTACGAGCGTGCAAAGAAGATTCTTCGTGAGAACAGTATCGGTCATAACCGTTTGGCTGAACTGCTGATAGAACGTGAAGTGATCTTCGCTGAGGATGTAGAGAAGATCTTCGGTAAACGTCCATGGGTAAGTCGCTCACAGGAGTTGATGGAAGAGACAAAAGAAAATAAAGAGAACAAAGAAAAAGAGTGGTTAACAGAAGAGAATGAGAAATCTGATAATTAGAGCCATTACCGGCGTCATCTTTGTGGCGGCTATCGTCACGAGTTTTTTAAGGCCAGAGGCCATGGGACTATTATTTGCCATTGTCACCGGCCTTACCATCTGGGAGTTTTGCGGATTGGTGAATGAACATATAGAGGGAACCACTGTCAACCGAATTATCTGTACTGTAGCAGGTGTGTGGTTCTTCCTATCTATGTTTGGCTTCTGCTGTGAGATTGTGCCAAGTGCCGTTTTTATCGCCTATCTGTTCACGATCATTTACTTGTTTGTCAGTGAACTGTATCTCAAGCACGAGAACCCCATCAACAACTGGGCTTATACGATGCTCTCACAGATGTATATCGCCTTGCCCTTCTCTATGATTAATGTCTTAGCTTTCAATGGCAGTGCTGATGGAAACATCCATTATAACATGTTGTTACCCCTGAGCGTTTTCATCTTCCTCTGGGTAAGCGACACCGGAGCCTATTGCTGCGGTAGTCTGTTAGGCAAACACAAACTCTTTCCACGAGTATCTCCCGGAAAGAGTTGGGAAGGTAGTATCGGCGGCGGCATCTTCGTGATTATCGCTGCTATCATTATCGGCAAGTATGATCAGTCAACGGCCATAGCTCCGGCAACAACCGGCTTATTGTCGCTCTGGCAGTGGATTGGTTTAGGTATCGTCGTATGTATCTTCGGCACTTGGGGTGATTTGGTCGAGAGTTTGTTCAAGCGCACCATCGGTATCAAAGACAGCGGGAATATCCTTCCCGGTCATGGTGGTATGCTCGACCGTTTTGATTCCTCATTGATGGCTTTTCCAGCCGCTGTAGTGTATATTTACTGTCTTACACTGGTCTAAATAGGAGAAAAAGCCGATAAAACTTGCAAATTTCAATTAATTTAAATATATTTGCATGCTTTCTAACCTATTAAGAAATAGCATAACCTAATAATATAATAAGGGAAGAAAAAACATTTTAATCAATTTAATAATTAACTATGGTAAACGTACATTTTCAGAAGAAGGGCATAACGCGAGCACTCGTTCTTGCGCTGCTCTTATTGAACAGTACATTGATGTTTGCGCAGAGTGTGGTTACCGGTAATGTGAAAGACCAGTCCGGTGAGCCACTTATCGGCGTCAGTGTCCTTGAACAAGGAACCAGCAATGGAACAGTTACCGATTTCGACGGTAATTTCTCTTTTACTGTTGCCCAAGGAAAGACGGTCAACTTCAGCTATATTGGCTATAAGCCACAGTCTGTTGTTGTTCGTGGCAACATTATCAACGTAGTTCTCGAGGAGGAGAACACCAACCTTAACGAAGTGGTTGTCGTAGGTTACGGAACCATGCGTCGTAAGGATGTTACCTCTTCTATCACAACAGTGAAGGCAGAAGACCTGAACGTTGGTGTATTCTCTGATGCAGCCAGCATGCTGCAAGGCAAGGTGCCCGGACTCGTTGTCACCACTACAGGTGACCCCAATGGTACACCCAGCATGACCCTGCGTGGTGCATCTTCTCTCCGTTCCGGTGCAATGTCTCCTTACTACGTAATCGACGGTATTCCTGGCGTTGATATCTCGTTGGTCTCTCCCGATGATATCGAGAGCATCGACGTGCTTCGCGATGCTACCGCTACGGCCATCTATGGTTCGAAGGCTGCCAATGGCGTAATCATGGTTACCACCAAGAAAGGAAAGAAGGATCAGGAGCGCGTAAATGTAACCTACTCCGGCTACATAGCATTCGATGACGTTCTCAAGACCCTTGATATGGCTTCTGCTTCTGACATCCGCAATTACGTGAGCCGCAAGAAGGCTACTGATGCCTCTTATAGCTATATGTATGATGGCGGTGCTGATACCGACTGGCAGAGCGAAGTGCTCCGCACCGCATTGAGCCATAACCACAACATCTCGATTAACGGCGGTTCGAAGAAGACCACCTACATGGCTTCGATGAACCTTGCCAAACGCCAAGGTGTCGTTATCGGTTCAAAGAACGATCGTGCCAATGTCCGCTCATTGGTTTCCAGCAAGGTGCTCAAGGATAAGTTGGAACTCTCGGCAGGTGTAAACGGTATGTTCGGCAAAAACGTAGGTGTTCCTATGGGCGATGAAGGAGCTTCGGTACTCGATGCCATGAACTACTTCAACCCCACCCTACCTATCAAGCAGGCCGATGGTGACTGGTCACATGGTGATGGTTCGAACAACTACAACCCACTGTCACTCATCAATGAAGACAAGTCGCAGACCGAATGGAAGCGTCTGCAGTTCATCGGCAAGGCTACCCTTACCATTATGGAGGGCCTGACCTGGAGCGCCAACTACTCATTCGACGCCCACCAGCGCACCTATAGCGCATACGATTCTCACCACACCCAGATCATCAACAAGGATGGTCTAGTAAGCCCTGATTTCAATGGTGTAGCTAACCGCAGCACCTATTTCGGCAATACGCAGACCTTCGAGACCTATGGCAACTACGACGCTACTTTTGACAAGCATAAGATTGGTTTGATGTTAGGTTACTCTTGGGAGGAAAGCCGCAACAATGATGGCTTCGGCTTGCGTGTCAACAGTTTCTATGATGATGTTATCGGTTGGAATAACATCACATACGCAGGCGAGATGAGAAATGGTCTCAAGTGGCTCGAAAGTGGCAACGTACAGACCGTGCGCAACATTTCGTTCTATGGTCGTGCCAGCTATTCTTATAATAGCAAATATATGTTACAGGCGACCATCCGTCGTGACGGTTCGTCAGTATTCGGCAAGGATCACCAGTGGGGTACCTTCCCATCGATCTCTGCTGCCTGGAACATCACCGAAGAAAAGTTCATGGAGAATCAGTCGCTCTTCGACAACTTGAAGCTTCGTGCTGGTTATGGTATCTCCGGTAACGCCATGGGCTTTGACGCTTATACAGCTTACTACACCTATGGTTCGACTGGCGAACGTGAGAACGGTTATGTAAAGCTTGAGATGACCAAGCTCGACAACCCTGACCTCAAGTGGGAATCTACCGGCATGTTGAACATCGGTCTTGACTTCGCTTTGCTGCGGGGACGCGTCAATGGTACCATTGAGGTTTACAACAAGAAGACCAAGGACCTGATCTGGAACTATCCCGTATCAGCTTACGTTTCTACCAAAACTGAGATCGACGCTAATGTCGGTGAGATCACCAACAAAGGTATTGAGTTCACCTTGAATCTCGTTCCTGTAGAAACCAAGAACTTCACGTGGAACACCACCATCAACCTCTCGCACAACAGCAATACGGTTGACAAGCTCTCGAATGAGACTTACAAGACTTCAACCTTCTCGCAGGGCGAACCCATGATTGCCGGTGTATCTGCTAACGGTTGGACCCAGCGTGTTATGGAGGGCGAGCCTCTCGGCACCTTCTACACCTACGAGTGGGCTGGTGTTGACAACGATGGCGTGTCAATTTACTATACCCGTAACGAGAACGGTGAACGCGATGGTGGCACCACCCGTGATCCTGGTTTCAAAGACCGCACCATTACCGGTTGTGCCCAGCCTAAGCTGACCCTCGGCTGGAACAACACCATCAACTACAAGAATTGGAACGCTACGATGTTCCTCACCGGTGTATTCGGCAACGACGTTTATAACGGTCTCCGTGCTCACTACACATCTCCTGACTTCTTTGCCGGTGGCAAGAATGTCCTCAAGGAATTCATCTACGAGCGCGACCTCAAGGATACTGGTTCGAACATTCCTTCTGACAAGTTCATCGAGGATGGCAGCTACATCCGTCTGCAGAGCCTCTCTATCGGTTACACCTTCAAGAACTTCAATGGCTGGCTCCAGAACGTTCAGCTCTATGCAACCATGAACAATGTGTTCACCATCACCGGCTACAAGGGTCTCGATCCTGAAGTTAACCTTGGTGGCATTGATCCTGGTGTTGACTATCGCTGGAAGGTTTATCCTCATACCCGCACTACTATGATTGGTGTTAAGATTAACTTCTAAAAAAGTCTCCGCGTATATGAAAACAAATAAATTGATTCAAGTCTCCGCGTATATGAAAACAAAAATATTGATTCTTACTGCTGGCTTATTTGCTCTTGCTCTTGCCAGCTGCACGGATTTGGATGTTGATATCGTGTCGCAGTACACCAGCAAACCTACCACCACCGAAGCCGTAGAGGGTGAGATGGCCAACATCTATACCAAATTTCGTGGACCTCTGGGACGCCGCTACATGGAGGCCATGACCCTGACCAGTGATGAGTATACATCTTTGGCATACAGTGGCAACTGGGTCGATGGCTATGCCTACGCACATCCATCTTATCATAACCAGACATCTGAAGATGCCACTGTTGACTGGATGAATGAACTCGGCAAAGCCAACGTTCTTGCCACCGAGATTCTCAATTCAGAATATCCCGATTGGGCGAAGAATGGTGCCCGTGCCATGCGTGCTTTCTTCACCTTCATCATCATGGAGAACTGGGGCGATGCACCACTGGCTGATATGGATTATTGCCGTGAAAACGGTTTCGACACCAACAACCGCGTAGCTCGTGCTGAGGTTGCTAAATGGATCGAGAGCGAACTGCTTGCCGTCAAGGATCAACTGCCGGTTGAAACTACTGGAAGCAACTATGGAAAGCCCAGCAAATATATGGCTTTGGCTCTCTTGGCCAAGCTCTACATCAACTGGCCCGTCTATACTGCTGAAGGTGGTGTGCAGAACTATGAGGCTTCTGCCTACAACAATTCAAAACTTTCTGACTGCATCAAGGTTTGTGACGAGATTATCTCTTCCAAAAAATTCGATCTTGGCCCAGATCCCTATCGCTTCAAGTTCAACTGGGACAACACCGAGCGTGTAGAAGCTGGTACCATCAAGGACTTTATCTATGCTGCCGCTTACGACACCCAAGCGGCCCAGGGTATGCAGTGGGGTCGTTCACATGTTTATAAGGATGTGAAGAAGATGACCGTAAGCTACTTCGGCGAGTTCCTCAACAACTCTGGTGGTGCCTATATGACCATTACTCCTGAGTGTGTCGATCGTTTCAATCTTCCAGGTGACCAGCGCAACTGGATGATTGCAGGTCTCTGCGATCCTGAAGGCAACTTCACTTCTGCGGCTAATGGCAATCTTGGCCAGGTTTACATCTACGATCCTGTGACCTTGCTTCCCACTAATGAGAAGGCACTTAACCGTGATGGCAAGCCTCTCGTATTTACCAAGAACATCACCGTTACGGGTGACTTGGGATCTATTGACGTAGGTGACGACCTCACCGGTTGGTCACAGGGTTACCGCTCGATGAAGTGGTTCCTCTGCAACAATGACTACTCCAATGGTCGTAACCAGTCGAACGACGTGCCCATCTTCCGCTATGCCGACATCCTGCTCACCAAAGCTGAGGCTCTCGTACGCCTCGGACAATCGGGTGCCAAGGATCTCTTCAACCAAATCCGCAAGTATGCCGGTGCACCAGAGATTTCCGGTGAACCTTCACTCTCAGACATCTATCAGGAGCGTGGACGTGAGTTCTTCGACGAGCTCTGGCGTCGTAACGACATGATTCGTTTCGGTCACTATGAGGATGAGTTCTTCCCCCACTACAAGAACAATCCGAATGCCAACTTCGAAAAGACTCATCGTATCTTCCCAATTGCTAAGGGTGACCTTGACTTGAATTCAGGTTGGGTTCAGAATCCCGGATACTAATCTCTGATTAATAGTGCCTATAGATACTATAGATATTATAGTTCCTATAGGCACTATTTTTATTCTTAATACTATAAAAACAATTATTACCAGCTATAACTATGAAAGAACATGAATACCAGATTCTAAAACACCGGAAGCCATGGCGGGATGCCTATTACTACCAGAAATCTGAAACTCTTTATCATTTAACTTTCGTTTTTTGCAAACGCTTTTTGCCAGCACATGGTGACCGTACTATAGATCAAATGATTCAAGCTGCACGAAGCGGTAAACAGAATATTATTGAAGGTACAGAAGCAGGGGAAACATCTACTGAGACACATATTAAACTTCTTAATGTAGCGCGTAGCTCATTGCATGAACTGCGCGAAGACTTTCGCGATTACCTGTTATCACGTAATCTTACCATATGGTCATCCGAACACGACCGTTATGAAAAGATGACACTGTTTTGCAAGCATCATAACCATGTGGATGATTATAAGCCTTTTTTTGATAAATGGACAAATGAGGAGATGGCAAACACCGCCTTAACACTTTGTTTTATGACAGACAGGATGCTTAACAATCAACTGAAGAAATTAGAAAATGATTATGTTAAGCAAGGAGGCATCAAAGAACGTATGCATGCAGCGCGCACCGGCTTCAGGCAGGCGCAAGATCATGAACTACAGTCGCTCAGACAAGAAGTAAAGCATCTTAAAGCAGAGAATCAGCGTCTGCTTTCGCTGCTGGCGCAGCTTGGGATAGAAGAAGGATAATGGTAGTGCCTATAGGTACTATAGATACTATTGATACTATAGGCACTATTATGATAACTATTCAGAGAGACTGGTGGTGTAGCCAATATCCGAGACACGCTTGATCAACTCATCATGATCATGCTTACCTTTCACATAAGCTAAGCCCTTTGCCAGATCAACCTTTACAGAGGTTACACCCTCAATAACATCGATTGCATTCTTCACACTGGCAGCACAATGATTGCAGGCCATACCCTCTACCTTATAAACGATTTCCTCTTCATGGTGATGAGTCTCTGTATCATGATGATGTGCATGAGCAGCATGATGTTCATGACTCATCTGATGGGAATGCTGGTGTTTTTTTACCAAAGCATTGATCAAAAGAAGAACGAATACGGCCAGGAATGCCCAATCCAACCATGTAAGGCAATGAGCACAATGAGCACCTGACACAATGGCTGACTTCACGGCAAACCACTGTTGCGGCAGACAGTAGTCAATCATCAGTCCAAAGACAACAGCTCCGATGATGATGGAAGTGACATAAAGACTCATCGTTCGCTTACCAAACACCTTTCCGATAACCAGCATACTTGCACTATTCACTGCCGGGCCAGCCATCAGCAAGACAAGGGCTGCACCGGGGGTAAGTCCTTTGGCCATGAGTGATACAGCTATAGGTATAGATCCCGTAGCGCATACATACATCGGAATTGCTACGAGCAGAACTATCAGCATATTCAACAACTTATAGTCATGCAGTGCGGCCAACCACTCATTAGGGATAGCAACGGTGATCAGTGCTGCAATAAGAAGTCCGATGACCAACCACTTGCCAACATCCTGCAGCATCTCAACAAAACCGTAACGTAATGCCCCCATCAGTTTCTCCATGAAAGAATGATGATGTTCACCATGACAGTCACAGTCATCATCATCACCATTGCAACAATGGTCATGGTCATCACAGCCACAATCATGATCATCACAACCACAGTCGCAATGATCGTACTCTCCTGTCTTGCTGGCTTCGGCAGACAGTTGTTCATCCTCTTTAGCATACTTATTCACCAGCCATCCTCCAAACATTGCCGTGAAAAGAGCTGCGATAGGACGGACAATGGCGAAGGGCAAACCCATCAGGGAATAGGTAGCTGCTATACTGTCAACACCCGTTTGGGGCGTAGCGATCAAAAAACTGGTGCAGGCACCATGACTGGCTCCTTCTTTCCGAAGTGACACACTGGTGGGTATCACGCCGCATGAGCACAAAGGCAGGGGGATACCCAATGCTGCTGCTTTTACCACACTCTTCATATTCCGAGGTGCAAGATGCTTGGAGAAAAGCGTTCTCGGCACGAACGTTTTCAACAACCCGGCAATGAAGAAACCTAACAACAGATAAGGAGCCATCTCTGCCATCATCATGACAAGGGCATCCCAATAATTCTCAATAATTGTCAATATCATAATATCTATCTTTTTTCTGCCGACAAAGGTATAACAAAAAACGTGCAACTGGGTTGCAATGTTGGATTTTGCGTTCGAAAAAATGGTTTTCAGGAAGAAATCATCTTTATGTCGAAAATAATTTGTACCTTCGCAGAATGAATAAAAAAGTGAAGGATTAAGAAAACAAGAAAATGGAATATATGTCACAAGAAGGCTACGACAAACTGGTAGCCGAACTCCATCACATGGAGCATGTTGAATTACCTCAGGTACGGGATGCTATCTCTGAAGCTCGCGACAAGGGTGATCTCAGTGAGAATTTCGAATATCACGCTGCCAAGCGTGAGCAGGCGCGTTTGCTCGGAAGGATACGTTATAAGCAGAAAGTCCTTGCGAATGCACGAGTCATCGACATGTCAAGACTTAATGCTGACAGTGTACAGTTGCTCAGTAAAGTAGAGATCACGAACCTGGCCAACAAAAGCCGGATGACTTATATGATTGTAAGTCCTAACGAGGCTAATATCCGTGAGAAGAAAATCTCCATCAAGTCACCCATTGCTCAAGCGCTTTTAGGCAAGAAAGTAGGTGATGAGGTTTCCGTGCGCGTCCCTGCAGGGTTATTAAAACTCCGTATTGAAAGTATCGAACTGTAGTACACACTACAGTTTTTTTGTTTTTATGACCTACAATTAGCACTATTTACAAGCTCTAAACTTATCACGCTATAACCTCTGTATCACCACCTCATTTGCATTCTATGGTATACCACCCGAGTATCTATCACTAAAAGCAGACTAATCGTGTACCAATTAGTCGAGTATCTAGTACTAAAAGTCGACTAATCAAGTATCAATTAGTCGACTTTTAGTGATTAGTACTCCACGAATCCAGTATAAAGGGTCATGATAAAGAGTATACGGTGTCGAAGATACTTACGCTCGGAAATAAAAAGAAAAGGTAATGATATAGGAGTTGACCTAATATGAATAGTATTTGCTGTTGCTTAAGAAGGAGCTTTAAAATTACAGGTACAAAAGTTCCTGGCTGCTTGGGTCATTACCACACATAGGTCAAAGGCCGAAGGCCTGGAGAGATTACAGGCAGGTGGTGGAGCGCAGCGAAACCCCTGCAATGATGTATACAATCATCTAAACCCTGAAAGGGTGACAGATAGTCTGTCATACCTTCGGCATTTATGAATAGCGAACCATTTCGCAGGGGTTCACGCTTCGCTTCACCCCTGCCTATGTTCTGACGCACTTTCAGTGCTCTGGGTCATCTGATATATCATTGCTAAAGAAAAACAAGCTTTTCTTTTGTATTTCACTCGCTTAATCGTATCTTTGCAAAAAGAGCAGAAAGATGAACACGATTATGAATATAAAACGTATGAGAGGACTTTGGCTGTTGCTTTGCCTATCCATCCTTGGTATTATCCAGGTATCAGCACAAGACCTGACAAAATATGTAGATCCCCGTATCGGCAGTGAGGGATTGGGACGGGTATTCATCGGTCCGGCAACACCCTTCGGTATGGTACGTCCCGGTCCTGACTGTACCTGCAGGCCCAACAGCGGATGGCTACCCATGCCTGAGGTTGTGACGGGGTTTGCCCAGACGCATGTCAGCGGCACAGGTGGTGGCCCGAAATATGGGAATATCCTTATCCAACCTTTCACCGGAACTTTGGAAGGTCGTGTACATGAGCAGCGCAGAAAGACAGAGGAGATGTCATTGGGGTATTACACCACAACCTTTGAGAATGGCATACAGACAGAGATTACCACGGCAGCCCGCTGCTCCTACTATCGGATCACCTACCCGAAAGCGACAACATCTCCCAATCTCCTCATTGACGCAGGATTCTTCTTAGGTGAGAACAAGATACCTGATGCCCGTGAGGCACAACAGTTTGTAGGGTCAGAAGTGGAGATCTGTTCTGACAGAGAGGTGAGAGGTTTTAGCAGGATCCGTGGCGGTTGGAATAACGGCAGAGCGTACACCGTCTATTTCTGTGCTGTCAGCGACCAACCGTTCATACAGCAAAAGACGTGGGATGAGAAAGGAAAGACAGGGTGTTTACTCTCTTTTGAGCCATCGAAAGACAAGGCCACCGTTGTTCATTGGAAAATAGGCATCTCTTTTATCAGTTCAAAGAAAGCTAAAGAGAACATCCCATCTATCGATTTTGATGGGCAGTTAAGACAGACGAAGGAAGAATGGAATGGCTGGCTCAGTAAGATACAGTTAGGCAATAGTGCTACAGAACAGCAAAAAAGAATGTTCTATACTGCCATCTATCATACCCTGTTGATGCCGTCAGACAGAACCGGCGAGAACCCGTTATGGACGGATGAGGGAGTACCTTATTACGATGACTACTACGCTATTTGGGATACTTACCGCACTTCCTTCCCACTGATAACCTTACTCAGTGAGACAAAGGTGAGAGATCTTAATAATGCCCTGTTGAATATCTGCAAGCGTGACGGATATATGCCCGATGCCCGCAGTGGCAATGCCAACGGACGGACACAGGGTGGTTCTAATGCGGAAGTAGTTCTTGCCGATGCCTTTGTAAAAGGCATCAAGGGTATCGACTATGAGGAAGCCCTGCGTGCAATGCTGAAAGATGCCCTTGTACCTCCCGGAGGTAATGAAGAGCAGGAAGGAAGGGGCGGTTTACATGAGTATAACACGTTAGGATATGTGCCATACGGTATCGACCGTGCCGGTAACCGAACCGTGGAATATGCCTATGATGACTTCTGTATCGCCGAGGTTGCCAAAGGGTTAGGGTATGATCATTATTACAGACGTTTCTTACAACAGTCATCTAATTGGAAAAATCTGTGGCGAGGAGACTATGAATGGGATGGCATGAAGGGATTTATCATGCCGAAAGATGCTGAAGGGAAATGGATTGACATGGTACCCCACGGGCAATCGAAAGTGTTTCATCCCACCTTCCACTATACCCCGGTTACGCGAGAAGCACCCTGGTACATTGCCTGGTGGAGTACTTTCTTCTATGAAGCCACATCGGAAGAGTATTCACTAAGTATTCCTCACGATATACCCGGTCTTATCCAGCAGTGTGGAGGAGAGAAGATCTTCAAACAACGGCTCGACACTTTCTTTATCAAGAAATATTATAATGTGGCTAATGAGCCTTCGTTTCTTACCCCTTGTCTGTATCACTGGATAGGACAGCCGACAGAGAGCAGCCGGAGGATACAACAGATTGTCAACGACTGCTACAGCGACCGTCCTAATGGGCTACCCGGCAACGATGACAGCGGGGCTATGTCTTCCTGGCTCATCTTCCACATGATGGGACTTTATCCCAATGCCGGACAACCTTATTACCTGCTCAACACCCCACTTGTGGATAACTATTCATTGAGTTTATGCAATGGCAAGACAATGACTGTTACCGTAAAAAAACGTTCGGAGAAGAATCCATACGTTCAACAAGTTCTCCTTAATGGCACACCATTGGATAAGGCATGGTTGTCTCACCAAGAACTGATGCAGGGCGGAGAGATGGTTTTTGTGATGGGAAAGAAACTGTCATCATGGGGCACACGGCAATTACCTCCCACACAAGAGGAGCTGTTGGCTAATCTGGAGAATTTCTATCAACCAGAGCAGGAGACAGTATGGCCGAAACCTGTTGCAAGCAGTGATCATTACGCTGTCAGTTATACACTTCACCGGCAGTATCGTACATGGCCCCTCACCTTCTCTTGGAAGGGTGACACTTTATTTACCGGCATGAAAGAAACCTGCTATAAGATTCCTAAAAGGATTGTGGAAGAGAGTGAGCAGTTCTGCTGGAAGATGCCTCTCGACGGCAAGACATACGTTGCTGAAGGTACCTTCTGTTTCCTTTCTAAAAAGGCACTACAGTCGATACAATCATCAGGGATGTGTATCTACGACGGTATCACCTGGAGGAAGAAAGGGGAAAGAGATAACCTCATCCACCTGCAGGCAGATGTCGATAAGACAGAGATGTGGATACAGACTGACACCCCACTGCCTATGGTTGTGGAGATGCGGAACAATCCTTTAGAGATCGACTGGGTGATCAGAAATGATTAATGTTCAAACGGTTGTCTGTTCTTCATTCAACCAGTGTTGGAATTGTTGTTTTACCTCTTGCCAATCATAATAAGGAACTATGTCGGATGACAGATAATCATCCTTCCAACGCAGTTCTTTCTCGTTATGTAAAAACTTGACGATAACATGGCCGTTGTCATTCCGATAGAAGAGTATCTGCAGGTTGGCAGCCATAGGAAGGATCTCATCCATCATATTCGGCATATCAGCAAAGAAGTGCAAGAGGGAAAGAAGATGATACAGACAGGTATCGTGTCCGAAACGCAAGGTGGCTGACTTCATACCTGCAGCTATCACACTGTCTGCTGTTTCAACAATATTTCTCCATAAGGAGGATGCACAGCGTGCAGGAATATCTCGGTTAAAGGGATCTATGCCGTTGACCAGTCGCATACGCGTATTGTTCATGTCATAAACCGCCTTGATCTCTTCTTCTGTGAAGATATCCCAATAGGAATACGGGAGTGGGATATTCTGCATGGTAGAAGCCATGTTATGCAGTTCTGTGAGTAGTCTGTCTTGTTCGCAAATCTTTTCAGTATCCTTGAAAAGTGATTTTGCCAAACGCTCTCCTGTTACAGAACATCTCACAATTGTATCCCTCTCCAATACTTCTTCCTCTGGTGATGTATATGCGATGTAATGCAGATATCTCTCATCTGCTTCTTCTGTGATATTTAAATGAGGGTTCTGTTTACGCAGTTGTTGTACAAAAGCATCCATGCTGTCGATACAGCGTGGGGAAACACTCGAGCGGGCGGACACCGTCACATCCTTTTCTTCGAAAACAGTTTTAATCCGCTGATACATCCGTTTGGCAATGTCTCGCTGTTGTCTTACACCTAAAGGGGTGAGTTTTCCGGCATTACCCTTAGCATTCTCAAAGGCTGGTTGCAGACGTTCTTTTAACTGTAGTCCAAAATCCGTAAGGTTTTGTTCGTCGTTGAAATGTTGGGCAATCCAAGTGTAATGCTCTTCTTTGGACATCCATCGTGATCCATGACGGCCGTAATGCGAAAGATAGAAAGGATTATAGCCTTCTGGAACAGGTGTCTCCCTCTCCTTCGGTTTAGGATAAGCGTAATACACCCCAGCATATCTTTCATAACGTACACGTCTCGTCATGGAAAATCAATTATTCTGTTTAACTCTTTTCACTCCTCGTTCTTATCAAGGTTTGTCTTTTCTCCGGCATTGGAAATAGACGGTTTTCCCCATACCACATCGAGGTTGTGAAAATAGACAGCGGAAGCCTCATCGACATATACGCCATATACATTATCTTTGATGAATCCCTCACCCTTACAGGGGCGCTTATCGTAGATACCCCCACGATAACCAGTCATCTTCTTCAGTGTCAGGCGAACATTATTGAAATAGATATGGTTCACCTTGTTTCTGGTATCACCCCCCACGAAACAACCATTCTCGCTGGTGGCCGTAATATTATTAAAGGTGATATTGCTTACTTCTCCGCACTTTCCTTCTATCTGTCCTTTGGGGAATCGCCAGTTGGCATCCTTATGATTACCGTTGGCGCGTGGATAAGAGGTTACATAGATAGGTTCTGCCTTACCCCACCACACATCAGAGAACAGATGACTGTCAAGTTGTATATTCGAGAATACCACATCTGTTACCGTACCCTCATCACGGTTTTGTATGCCGATACCACGGTTGGAAGCCGTGATGATACAGTTGTCTATGAGTACCCTCGCGATGCTGTCCATATTCTCTGAACCGATCTTCACGGCGCATGAGCGGGACGTCATCACACAGTTGGTTACCACGATATCCAGACACGGGCCATATTCCTCGTACTCTCTTCTGTTCTTCAGACAGATACAGTCATCACCTGAGGTGATATAACAGTTGGCTATGCGCACATTTTTAGAATGATCGATATCGATACCGTCACCGTTACGTATCTTCAGATTATTCAAAAGAGAGATACCGTCAATGACAGCATCATTACATCCAACCAGATGAACTGTCCAGTAAGCACCTTCACGGATAGTAACGTCACGGATGATCAACCGGCGTACATCGATGAGTGTGAGAACATGTGGACGTGGATCAAAGGTAGGATCAGCCAATGGCTTCAGTTCATAACTGTCATCCAGTTCTGCCCCCATAAAGGCAATACCATTACCATGGATAGTACCACGGCCGGTGATAGAAAGATTATCCACATCCTTGGCATAGATCCACATCATACCCTCACCACGATTCTCCTTAAAGGCACTGAGATGGTAGATAGCCTCGTTAGGGTGTGCTTTCAATATCGCATTCACATCAAGATGTAAGTCGATATTCGACTTCAGTTCTATCGGTCCTGAGAGAAAAGTATGTCCCGATGGGAAAAACACCTGTCCGCCACCAGCAGCAGAACAGGCATCAATGGTTTTCTGGATGGCTATGGCATCATCCATTACCCCATCACCCTTGGCTCCGAAATCCATCACATTAAACACACGTGTCTGGGCAAAAGAGAGGATGCCAGACAATAGCAGGATACAAACAATACTTATTCTTTTCATAGGTTTCCTTTTCGTAATAGTTGATATATCATTCGGGCTGCGTTATCCGGAGCCTTCATCTTTCCTAATTGTTTATGAACAATGCGATATTCCGACAAAACAGTGTCTCTGCGTTCACCACCCGGAAGGATCCGCAATAACTCTTCCCTGATATTCTTCACGGAAAAGCTGTCGGCTACCAGTTCTCTCACCACCTCCTTATCCGCAATGAGATTTACCAAAGAAACGTATTTTACACTTAACACCATTCGTTTCAGGGGACCGATCAACCATGGCAGTGGTGTTTCATAGCACACCACCTGTGGCACATTGAAGCAAGCGGTCTCTAAAGTAGCTGTCCCACTGGTTACGACAGCCGCAACAGCATGTGACAACAACGCATATGTATCATTATCTACGAACTGCACATGAGAACCTTTTATAAAGGTCTCGTAATAGGAGTATTCAATATTTGGAGCACCGGCAAGCACGAACTGATAACCAGTGATGTCGGCAGTAGCCCGTATCATAGCTGGCAGGTTATCTTTAATCTCCTGTTTCCTGGATCCTGCCAACAGGGCTACAATAGGTTTGTGATTATCAAGGAGTTGATGCCTCTCACAGAAAAATGAGAAAGACTCTAAATAATGCTCCTTGAACTCACGTACCTCATCAGCGGTTGGATTACCGACAAAGTGGATCGGATAATGGTGCTTTCCTTCATAGAAAGGTACTTCGAAAGGCAAGATAGAGAACAGTTCATCGACATCGCGTTTGATATTCTTAATACGATACTCTTTCCAAGCCCAAATCTTTGGAGAGATATAATAATAAACAGGAATGTCGGTCTTAGCATGAATATACTTCGCGATGTTTAAATTGAAACCAGGATAATCAACCAAGATGACAACGTCCGGATGCCATTCAACAATATCTTTCTTACAGAAAGACATATTCCTGAAAATAACCGGTAAGTGAAGTAAGACGGGAACAAATCCCATATATGCCAGTTCTTTATAGTGTTTGACACAGGTACCACCTTCTGCCATCATCAAGTCCCCACCAAAGAAACGGAATTCCGCTTCCTGGTCTTCTTTCTTCAATGACCGCATCAGATGAGAAGCATGCAGATCACCACTGGCCTCGCCCACTATCAGGTAATACTTCATTCGTTGTCTTTTTATATTATCCGAGATTCCACGACTTCATTTCCTCCAACAGTTCGTAACTCGTCACATCCATCTTTGTTGGTGTAATGGCGGCATATCCATGAGTAAGTGCCCAGTTGTCGGTATCTTCAGCATCCGGCTCATCATTCGTATATTCACCCATCATCCAATAATAATCATACCCACGGGGATGATGACACTTCTCTACCTCTTTTCCCCAAGTACCGAAAGCCATTCTGCAAACCTTTACCCCCTTCACTTTCTCCACCAAGGGATAATTGACATTCAGACAAACTCCTTTGGGCAAGCCATCACGTAACACACGGGCTGTAAGACGCTCAATAAGACTGCGCATCGGTTCAAAATCGGCATCGGGGTTAAAGTCACATAAAGAATAGGCTATACTCGGAATATATTTCATACATCCTTCCATGACAACCCCCATCGTTCCACTGTAATGGGTATTGACAGAAGCATTATCACCATGATTGATACCTCCTAAGACAAGGTCAGGCTTGCGGGGACAGATACATTCCAAAGCCATCTTTACACAATCAACCGGTGTACCATTACATGACCATACTGCCAATCCTTCTTCCTCCTTATGTTTACACAGCCGGAGTGGAAGGGTTGCCGAGAATGCTCCTGAAGAACCAGAACGGGCAGAATCGGGCGCACATACGATAATATCTCCCAGATTCCTCACCATATCTATGAGGCAGTTGATTCCCTTAGCTTGAAAACCGTCGTCATTCGAAATAAGTATTAACGGTCTATTATTTTTCATAAAAATAAATTCTTTTTGCATGCAAAAATACAAAAAAGGTTTTAATTTACCTATTTCTCACATAAAATATGTAACTTTGCAACTAAAATAATCTCCCCGGGTGTATTCCTTTTTTAAAAAGGAGGCATCAGAGGAGAGGATAAATATTATATTATATGGTAAAGATTATAGCTTTGGCCAATCAGAAAGGTGGTGTCGGTAAGACGACCACTACTATCAATCTGGCTGCATCACTGGCTACCTTGGAAAAGAATGTCCTGTTGATTGATGCAGACCCTCAGGCTAATGCCTCCAGTGGATTGGGAGTTAATACTAAAGATATAGAGTGTAGCCTTTATGAATGTATCATCGATCATGTGGATATCCGTGAAGCCATCTATACCACGGATATTGAGCATCTGGACATCATCCCTAGCCATATCGATCTGGTAGGAGCAGAGATTGAGATGCTGAACATTGATCACCGTGAACAGATGCTCAAGAAACTGATAGAACCCATCAAGGATGAATACGACTTTATCCTTATCGACTGTTCACCTTCTCTAGGGCTTATCACCGTGAATGCCCTAACGGCTGCCGACTCTGTCATCATCCCTGTACAGTGTGAATATTTTGCCCTTGAGGGTATCAGCAAACTCCTCAATACAATAAAGATTATCAAGAGTAAGCTGAATCCGAAACTGGAAATAGAAGGCTTCCTGATGACGATGTATGACAGTCGTCTGCGTCTGGCCAACCAGATTTACGATGAAGTAAAGCGTCATTTCCAGGAATTAGTCTTCAAGACTGTTATCCACCGGAATGTCAAACTGGGTGAAGCACCGAGTCATGGACTGCCGGCAATTCTCTACGATGCCGAGTCTACCGGATCAAAGAATCATCTGGCATTGGCAAAGGAGATTATCAATAAAAACAGTTAGTTATGGCAGTAAAGAAGAAATTCAATAAAAGTGTCTTGGGACGTGGACTCGATGACTTGAACGAAGGTAAGGGTATTGATGCCCTTATCGATACCTCCAATGTCACCACACAAGGGTCGTCGACCATCAGTGAGATAGCCATTCAAGATATTGAGGCTAATCCCAACCAGCCACGAAGGGAATTTGATCAAGAAGGTCTGCAGGAACTGGCAAAGAGTATTCAGGAGATTGGTATTGTACAACCCATCACTTTACGTCAGATGGAGAATGGTAAATACCAGATAATTGCCGGTGAGCGTAGGTGGAGAGCCTCACAGTTGGTCGGTCTTACACATATTCCAGCTTACATCCGTACGATTAAGGATGAGAATGTGATGGAGATGGCATTGGTGGAGAACATTCAGCGTGAGGATCTTAATGCCATAGAGATCGCATTGGCTTATGAGCATCTGATGGAAGCATCTGGGATGACACAGGAGAAGGTCTCTGAGCGTGTCGGGAAGAGTCGTGCCGCCGTTGCCAACTATGTTCGTCTGCTGAAATTGCCCGCACAGGTACAGATGGCTTTACAAAACAAAGAGATAGACATGGGTCATGCCCGTGCACTGCTTTCTCTTGACAGTCCTTCATTGCAGATTAAGCTGTTCAAGGATATCGTAAAACACAATTACTCTGTACGTAAGGTGGAGGAAATCGTGAAAAAGATCAAAGAAGGTGATGACATTCAAAAGAATAAAAAGCCGTCAGGCAGCAAGCGACTGCCAGAGGAGTTTAATCTCTTGAAAGACCGTTTGTCCAAATTTCTTAATACAAAGGTTGATATGACCTATTCCGCAAAAGGTAAGGGAAATATAAAGATTCCCTTTGCCAATGAGAAGGAATTGGAACATATCATGAATATCTTTGACCGTTTGAATGAAGATTAATAAGACGATAATATACCTACGGAGTACGCTTCTCATCATCCTTATGGCTGTAGGCGCATCTCCTCTCTATGCATCTGACATGATGCCGGCAGATACTGTTATCATCACCGACTCTGCGAAGAATATGATGAGAGCAGACTCTGCAGCGATCTCTCAGATGGCTATGCAAGATACTATTCATTTTAAAAAACGCGACTGGTCGACTTGGCGTCCTGATATTAAGCGCGCGATGTGGCTGGCTATCGTCTTTCCCGGTGGCGGACAGATCTACAACCGGAAGTATTGGAAACTACCTATCGTATACGGTGGATTTATCGGTTGTTACTACGCTATCAGATGGAACAACATGATGTATAAGGATTATTCTCAGGCTTATCTGGATCTCATGGATGACAATCCGGAAACTCAGAGTTATAATCAGTTTATGCATTTTGGAACAGTGATAACAGAAGCCAACAGGTCGACTTACGAGAATAAGTTTAAGCGACGTAAAGATTATTACCGTCGTTATCGAGACTTAAGTGCGTTCATCATGATAGGCGTCTATGCACTATCTGTCATTGATGCTTATGTAGATGCTTCTTTGTCGGAGTTCGATATCTCTGATGATCTTAGCATGCGGGTAACGCCAACAGTGATTGCTGACAGGAAAGCAAGCACAAACCCTTTGAAATCAACGGCTCTCGGTGTACACTGTTCACTGAGTTTCTAATCGTAATCATGTAACTGGAAGAAAATGAAGAAAAGACTATTATTGGTATTTGCAATTACACTGCTGGCAAGCAGTGATATACTCTTTGCACAAACAGAAAAAGATGAAATCATCATTGTCACGAAAGAAGGTGAAAATGATGTGATGGACGTTCCGGTGGGAATGACCTTGGAAGTGGACAGTCTGCTGGACCTCTATAACTCCAAGACCTACCTGCAGACAGAAGACTGTAACTACCGTGACTTTAATCCGGAATTCTCGAGAGAGACTTATATTGAAAGGTTACAGCGCATTCCTACTATTATGGAACTACCTTATAACGAGATCGTACAGAAATTCATCGACCGCTATGCCGTGCGCCTGCGCCGTTCGGTAAGCTATATGCTTGGAGCTGCCAATTTCTACATGCCTTTATTTGAGCAGGCACTGGAAGCATACAACATCCCCCTTGAACTCAAATACCTGCCGGTGATAGAATCGGCACTGAGTCCAAAGGCCACGTCGAGGGTGGGTGCAGCAGGACTGTGGCAGTTTATGCTGGCCACCGGAAAACAATATGGACTGGAGGTAAACAGTCTGGTTGACGAAAGACGAGATCCTATCAAATCCTCTTACGCTGCAGCCCACTATCTGAAGGACCTCTATAAGATCTATGGCGACTGGAGTCTGGTCATTGCAGCCTACAACTGCGGACCGGAGAATATCAACAAAGCCATACATCGTGCCGGAGGAGAGAAAGACTATTGGACCATATACAAGTATCTTCCCCGTGAGACACAAGGATATGTACCGGCATTCATCGCTGCCAACTATATTATGACATACTATTGTGACCATAATATCTGTCCTATGCGTACACAACTGCCGCTGAAGTCGGATACCATCATGGTAAATCAGGATGTACACTTCCAACAGATCAGTAGTGTTACCGGTATCAGCATTGATGAGCTAAGGTCGCTGAATCCCCAGTATCGTAAAGATATCGTCAATGGAAACACCAAACTCTCCGTTATCCGGATGCCTCAGAACTATATCAATGCCTTTATCGACAACGAGGACTCTATCTACAATTTCGAACCGGAGAAATACCTCACGAAACGAGCAGAAGTGGAGGTTACTCTCAACGACCAGACCGTCAGCCGACAGACTACCGTACGGGGCAAAAAGAGTTCTGCCCGCAGAGGAAGTAGCAAAGGTCGCCACCGTAACAGACGTGGCACGTCAGGCAAGAGTATAACGGTGAAATCAGGACAGACATTATCCCAGATAGCAAAAAAGAACCATACTACCGTTGCCAAGCTGAAGAAGTTGAATGGTATTAAAGGCTCAACTATACGATCGGGTAAGAAACTCCGAGTGAAATAACAAAACTGAACACCTATGGAAGAAGAGAACAAAAAAGACATAATCGATCCGGAAGAGAAACTGGTTGACGATGCATTTCAATATCTGTTGGACTGTTATCTGAAATCACGCCATCGTAAGAAAGTAGAACTGGTTACGAAGGCATTTAATTTTGCACGCCAGGCTCACAAAGGAGTGAAACGCCTTTCTGGAGAACCTTATATCATGCACCCCATTGCAGTAGCACAGATAGCCTGCTCAGAGATGGGACTGGGTTCTACCAGTATCTGTTCTGCTCTTCTCCATGATGTGGTGGAAGATACTGACTATACCGTTGAGGATATAGAGAATATCTTCGGACCGAAGATTGCACAGATTGTTGACGGACTGACAAAGATCTCCGGAGGTATCTTCGGTGAACAAGCGTCGGCACAGGCAGAGAACTTCAAGAAGCTACTGCTGACGATGAGTGATGATATCCGTGTTATCCTCATCAAGATCTGTGACCGTCTGCATAATATGAGGACTTTGGAAAGTCAACCTGCAAACAAACAATATAAGATTGCCGGAGAAACCCTTTATATCTATGCACCGTTGGCCAACCGTCTGGGACTCAACAAGATCAAGACGGAATTGGAAAATCTGAGTTTCCGTTTTGATCATCCCGAGGAATATTCTATTATTGAGAAGAAACTGAAACTTACAAAAGAACAGCGCGAGGAACTCTTTGAGAAATTTACCACTCCCATACGTGAATCTCTTGATAAGATGGGGGTGAACTACCAGATTATCGCACGTGTGAAGAGTCCGTATTCTATCTGGAACAAGATGCAGACCAAGCATGTTTCTTTTGAAGAGATCTACGATATTCTGGCTGTTAGAATTATCTTCACCCCGCATGTTCCGGAAGAGGAGATCAACGAGTGTTTCAATATCTATGTAGCAATCAGCAAGATTTACAAGAGTCATCCTGACCGTTTACGCGACTGGCTCAGTCATCCCAAGGCTAACGGATATCAGGCTCTGCATGTTACTCTGATGTCGAAACAAGGACAGTGGATTGAGGTGCAAATACGCAGTACACGTATGGATGAGATTGCGGAAAACGGTTTTGCAGCCCACTGGAAATATAAGGAAGGAGAGTATGTTACAGAAGATGAGGGAGAACTGAACGACTGGCTGCTCACTATCAAAGAGATTCTCGACGATCCACAGCCTGATGCCATGGATTTCCTTGATGCCATCAAACTGAACCTCTTTGCCTCGGAAATCTTTGTTTTTACGCCTAAAGGAGAGATCAAGACCATGCCGGCAGGTTGTACGGCTCTTGACTTCGCGTTTCAGATCCACACTTTCTTAGGCAGTCATTGTATCGGTGCAAAAGTTAACCACAAACTGGTTCCTATCAGTTATAAGCTTCAGAGTGGCGACCAAGTTGAGATCCTGACCAGTAATTCACAACATGTTAAGGCTTCATGGGTAAACTTCGTCAGTACGGCAAAAGCCAGAGGAAAAATCCAGGCTATTCTGCGAAGGGAAAACAGAGAGATACAGAAACGAGGAGAACTGCTTTTGCAAGAGTTTCTTAAACATAATGACATGGAGTTAAACTCCTCTGTCTTGGATCGTCTCTGTGACGCACATGATATCAAAAAACACGAGGAGTTCTTCCAGGCCTTAGGAGAAAAGAAAATCATTCTTGGAGAAAAGGATCTCGACGAATTACATGGAAAGAACAAGAGTAAGAATAAGAATAAAGGATGGAAACATCTTATTCCATTTATCGGAAAGGATAAGGTAAAGGCTGCCGAGCAAGTGATGAAACAAAAGGGATACTTCATCGTCCCGAAAGATTTCAACCGCAAGAAACCGATCTTCATTACAGAAGATAATATTTCACAATTTATTTTTACCAATTGTTGTCATCCCATCCCCGGTGATGATGCCTTGGGATATATAGATAATAAGAACAGAATAGAAATACATAAGCGCAATTGTAGTGTTGCCAACAAGCTGAAAAGCAGCTATGGCAACCGGATTATCGATGTAAAATGGGACATGCACAAACAGATGTTCTTCGATGCTACCATTACGATCAGAGGCATTGACCGCATCGGGTTGCTCAACGAAGTGACACAGGTCATCTCCCAACAGCTGAATGTAAATATCCACCGAGTATTGATCAATTGCGATGATGATATTTTCGATGCTAAGATAGAACTGCGTGTTCACGATCGTGAAGACGTTGGCGTCATCGTAAAAGGGCTCAAAGCCATTGCCGGTTTGCAGGAGATTCAACAAATTATATAACTACTTATGAAAAAGCTGATCCTTTTAATCCTGTTCGTCTGTGTTAACTTGACAACATGGGCACAGAACCCGTATGACAACCCTGATACGCTTTACGTATCAAGAGACGGTAGTTGTGAGTTTCGTTCCATAGCACAAGCCGTGGAAGTATGTCGTGCCTTTATGGATTACCACAAGGTGATCTTCGTGAAGAAAGGTGTGTACAAAGAGAAAATCGTTATCCCCTCTTGGCTTACCCATATAGAGATATGTGGTGAGGATGCAGAAAATACCATTATCACATGGGATGATCATGCAAACATCAGAATTGCCAAAATAGGTGTGCCTTCTACTCCTGACAATCCAGATCCCCGACAGACGATGGGAACATTCCGTACCTATACAGTTAAGGTAGAAGGTAATTATATCACTTTTAAGAATATCACCATAGAGAACAATGCTCCTCGCCGGGGACAAGCTGTTGCCCTACATACAGAGGGAGATCATCTGGTATTTGTCAACTGTCGTATCTTAGGTAATCAAGACACTATCTATACCGGTATGGCGGGCACACGACTTTATTTCAGAGACTGTTATATTGAAGGAACTACCGACTTTATCTTCGGCCCAAGCACAGCATGGTTTGAGAATTGTACTATCTTTAGTAAGATCAACTCTTTTGTTACAGCTGCTGCAACACCCAAAGATGTAAAATACGGGTATGTCTTCAATCACTGCAAACTGATTGCTGCACCTGAGGCAGAAAAGGTTTATCTGGGCAGACCTTGGAGGCCCTATGCTTATACACTTTTCATGAACTGCGAACTGGGAGCTCATATTGTACCGGCAGGATGGCAGAACTGGGGCAACAAGGCCAACGAGCAGACCGCCCGTTATTTGGAATACAACAACACTGGTGAAGGTGCCAAGCCACAGGAACGTGTAGCATGGAGCAAGCAACTGACAAAGAAAGAAGCTGCCAAGATAACACCAGAGGAAGTCTTCCGGATGGATAACAACTGGCTACCGGAATAATCGCCTCTTTTCCCCTACTCCACGATCTTTTTAATACGAAGCAAAAGATAGGGTTGTAGAGGCAGCCACACTTTCTTATTATCCTTATCATAATACCGATAGTCATTAGGATCACCAAGTTCGTAGACCGTGTCTATCGGTATTATTGTCATATTCCATGTGTCGACAATCTCCACACGAAAACGATCACCCTTCGTTGGACGCGCATAATCACCATTCTTTGCAGGAAGGTTGAACAACCAACTGTCTTGTACTTTCTTCCCGAAATACAAAAGGTAATAACCATCACCTGCCGTCGAGGTTAACTCATCCCTACTGACATC
>JAFZPF010000092.1 GCA_017550455.1 Prevotella sp. | reverse complement strand
TGTGCTCACCTGTCTGATTGGTCCTAACGGTGTAGGAAAATCCACCCTCCTACGCACGCTGTCTGCCTTCCAACCACCATTGGGAGGACAGATCTTTATCTCCAAGGAAGACGATGCCGACAAAGGAGTGGACATTGCCACCCTGACGGATAAGCAGTTGGCAAAGATGATCGGTGTGGTACTCACTACCAAACCCGACGTACAGAACATGACCGTCGAGGAAATGGTAGCCCTTGGACGCAGTCCATATACAGGTTTCTGGGGACGTCTTCGTGATGAGGACAAGGTCATTGTAGAAGAAAGCATACAGATGGTGGGTATCGAATCACTCAAAGAAAGGATGGTGCAGACCCTTTCCGACGGAGAACGTCAGAAGATGATGATTGCCAAAGCCTTGGCACAACAGACACCTGTTATCTTCCTTGATGAGCCTACCGCTTTCCTCGACTACCCCAGTAAAGTGGATATGCTTCAGTTGCTCCACCAGTTGAGTAGGGAAACACACAAGACCATCTTTCTCTCGACACACGACTTGGAACTGGCATTGCAGATTACCGATACTCTGTGGTTGATGCAGCCGCAGGAAGCACCAGTCATCGGGACACCGAGACAATTGGCTGATAATGGCGCACTCAGCCGGTTTATCGACCGTGAAGGTATTTGTTTCGACAGAGAGTCGCTCTCTATCCGTGTCATTAAGCATTAATCGTCTTCTCCCCAGAGATCAAAAGGCCGATGGTCCTTCTTTGATAGTACCTGATCCGAATCTTCTACTTTATCCCTACCCTTGTCTACCACGGGCAGGCTGGCTGTTACCATCAGGGACTCTGCGTTGATGCGGTAACAGTAAGTGAGAGGTTTGATGTATTTCTTCATAGTTAATCGTTTATCTTATCATTATTTTCTTTCCTTTATAAAGATAAAGACCCTTACGGGGATGCGCCACCCGCTGTCCACTCAATGTATAGTAATAAGGATCATCAGATATCTCGATCTTTTCTTCTATTCCCGTGGTATGACCGATACGCATATGCATATACGAAGGTGATGTGCCACTTTCTTGGATACGTAAATAACAACGGCCGTCAGGGATAACCACATCTGTATCCACCAGGTAGAACCCCACCCCATCCGACAGATCACCCAACGCATAAATGGTTTTACCGTCACCCTTCACGGCACCATTGCTGGCATATAACAGGTTTGTTGTAACTAAAGTTGATGAACGTGTTACAGGAATGGAATAAGTACCGGGATTACCGTTTACCACGATGGGCGTTTTTGCCGGGACCTGCTCCACACTCGTCAGTATTGCCGCGGTATTCGATGACTCTGTAACGACAAAGGGTGTTATCGCTGTCTGTGAAGAGAAATCCAACGCATACGTTGGTACATAGGTGGCATATCCGGAGCCACCAATAGTGATGCTCTCGGCTGAAGGGATTTTCTTATAAAGGACAACCTTTACGTAATTACTGGCAGTGCTGCTTGTACAACAGATATCATTATTGCCTTTTTTCTTAATATAATAACTTGAACTGTAGTTTGACTTTAAGTTTAAGCCATCTGAGCTCTTAGTGATAATCCACTGGGCTCTTTTGTTGGAGTAATTATCTGCCTGGTTAAGATAAGTGCTCGATGGGTTGTTAATGTATTTTCCTGAGGCGGTTATCTTAAGGGCATACACATTACTGCTGGCATTGACAGCCTCGAGTTGCAAGAATAGTAAGCCAGAAGAACAGTATTCATCAGGTACGGTGAGAATTGTTTTTGAGCTATCAAACCAAGAGCCTTTTGACAATGTGGTTATAACATTATTGGAAATCGCCTTTCCAATGTAATCCCCACCAACCATCAGATAGGTACTTTTCGTATCTATCTCATCCAGAGAGGTCATCTTCACATAGAGATCTTCAGCGGTAACCTGCAGTACCGCGATTAATAAACTGATTATTGAGAATATCCTTTTCATAGCATCCCGTAATTGTTGATTATGCTGCAAAATTAATATGTTACCTTTAAAGCACAAACTATCCACGGGATTATTTTGTCAGAAAAATAAAGTTTTTCTTGGCATAATATTTTTTTTTAGCTACCTTTGCACCTGCATTTTAACATGCTGATGCTATCCAGCGGCGCCTGTGGCGGAATTGGTAGACGCGCTAGACTTAGGATCTAGTGTTCCAGGACGTGCAGGTTCGAGTCCTGTCAGGCGCACAGAATCTTTTTATTGTAGGGGCAGACTTCATGTCTGCCCGTTTTTATTTCTACCCACTTCCGGGTAGGGATAACCCTACCCCTTCAGATTGTCATTCCACTACCTCTCCATCATGCAGATGGATGGTACGGTCGGTGAGGGAGGCCAACTCCTCATCGTGGGTGACGATGACGAATGTCTGTCCGTAACGGTCACGCAGATCGAAAAAGAGTTGGTGCAGTTCCTGTTTGTTTTTGCTGTCAAGACTACCGGAAGGCTCATCGGCAAGGATCACGGCCGGATTGTTTACCAAGGCGCGTGCCACTGCCACACGTTGTTTCTCACCGCCTGACAGTTCGTTGGGTTTATGATGCGCACGGTCGAGGAGCCCCATGAACGAGAGTAGTTCCTCTGCCCGTTTCTTTGCCTCATTGTGTGAAGCACCACTGATATATGCCGGAATCATAATGTTTTCCAATGCCGTAAACTCCGGCAACAACTGATGAAACTGGAAAACGAAACCGATATGTTTATTGCGGAAATCCGATAGTTTTCGTTTGCTGAGCTTATTCACCTCTACCCCATCGATCCGGATGGTGCCGCCATCGGGCTGATCCAAAGTACCAATAATCTGCAGGAGCGTCGTCTTTCCGGCACCACTCGGACCAACGATACTTACGATCTCTCCTTTGTCGATATGTAGTGTGATTCCTTTCAACACCTGTAGTGATCCGAAACTCTTAGTGATATTCTCGATATCTATCATATTTATAATCTTTAAAATAGTACCTATAGTAACTATAGTATCTATAGTAACTATAGAATGTAAAACTCTAATCCATCAACGTCTTATCATCTTCTTAAAATACCTGACATGCAGCGTGATCCAGTCGTGTATCTGCGTATATGCACTCAGCTGCTCATTCTTCTGAGGAGCGGCAAACGTCATCATATTCACTGATTCCCCATACTGATCCGGGAAGATAATCATCAGGTTCTCTTTCTTGTAATACTGCAGGATTTCCTGTGGCAGTTTCTCAAACACCGGTTTATAACTGATGGTTCCCTTACGTGCAGTGAGGATGACCAACAGATGGTCATCATTGACATTGCTCATCAACCTGGGAATCTCATTCCAGTGTTCCATCGCGGTATATTCCGCACGCACATGCGGGTACCTGTTTTGTATATATTGATTGATGAGCGCCAGCGTTGCCGGTTTACTGTGGAACTGTACGCGGCACTCCATATTACCAGCCATCCTTGCCAGACGCTCCAGCCAGCGGTGGAAGCCAGGCTCATATTCCGCCCTGCTCGGCACGATCACCTGTATTCTGCGGATGGTGTTCAACGGCTGCATCAGTCGCGCGATGATAATCTGCCGGTTCAGTTCGGTGGTGAGATTCTCGGTAAACAGTCCCCAGAAATTGTCATTCTCCGTCTTACGCTCATGCAGTCCGATGATAATCTCCGATGCATCATACTCCTTGAAAGCATGCATGATACCGTTAGCAATATTCGTTGCAATACGGCTCTGTGTCTGTATCCGCACATCTGCCGCTGCTGCTGCCCGTGTCACCTGCTCCAACATAGCCTTCCCCTTCGTCTGGTTCAACGCCACATTCCTGTCGTCCAGCACCACGTTCAATCCTATCAAGCCACGGTTTAGTTTCGGATTACGCATCATGATACCCATACTGAGCAGTTCGCGCATCATATTCTCATTCTTCAGCGCAAGGAGAATCTTTTCATCATCACCACGCTCGTTCGCTTCATTCTCTGCCGGATTATGTAGCACAATCTGCCGACAAGCCAACTCTGTCATGACCGAGGAGATGATACACGTAAAGAGGATCATCATCACTACGCCATTGAGCATCTCATTATCCACGAGATAGACACCATCAGCAATCTGCAGGTTACGTCCCACCATCACAATGGCAATAGATCCTGCGGCATGCGCACTGGTAAGGCCGAACATCATATGTCCGTAGCTCAAAGGGAAACGCAGTCCGATACCCACGGCATATCCCGCCAACAGTTTTCCCACCGTTCCTATCACCACCATGATCAACACAATATAGGCAGTGTGCCAACTGTAGAACATCACACGTACATTGATGAGCATACCTACACCTATCAGGAAATACGGGATAAACAAGGCGTTTCCGATAAACTCCAGTCGTCCCATCAGCGGTGATACGCGGGGAATATATCTGTTTAACAGCAAACCAGCGAAGAAAGCCCCGAAGACGCCCTCTAATCCGATCAGTCGGCAGATAGCAGAACAGAGGAAGAGGATGCTCAAAACAAAGATAAACTGTGTCACGGCATCGGAGTAACGCTGCAGGAACCAGCGCGTGATGCGTGGTATCAACAAGAGGAGTACCACACAGTAAACCACCAGTTTTACCAATATCCAAAGAATACTCAAGGGAACTGGCACCGATGCACCGCTGCCGCTCAGACTCACGAAAACAGACAAGGACAAGAGCGCCAGGGTAAGAGCTATCATGCTCGCACCCACACTGATCGTCACACTCTTATGGCGCTGCAGACCATATTTTCCTACAATGGGATAAGCAATCAACGTGTTACTGGCCATGATACAGCACAGCAACAGTGTAGCATGCATCGAATATCCCATGATATTAATGCCGGCGATATACACCAAGATGAAAGGTATCAGAAATGTCAATAAACCGAAGACAGCCACCTGTTTCAGATTCTTCCGAAGTCCCTCGGTATCCATCTCCAGCCCAGCCAGGAACATGATATAGTAAAGTCCCACCTGTCCGAAGAGCTCAAAACTGTCGTCACGCTCCAGGATATTCAGTCCGTATTTTCCCACGATGATTCCCGCAAGCACCATACCGATGATATGGGGAATGCGTAACTTTGTCATGATCATCGGCGCCAGCAGAATGATACAGAGCACAATGAAGAAAACCCACGTAGGGTCGGTGATGGGAAAATAGGAGCTAAACATATCTTCTGCAAAATTACACATTATTTTTGTATTCTACAAAAAAAATGAAAATGGAAAATAGATAATGGAAAATCATATGATATATCATTGAATAAAAAAAATATAAATTATACGTGTAATAGAAGGAAAAGTTGTAATTTTGCAGCGTTTTATTGTGATAACAAATAATTAATAGGTATGAAAGTGGCTATTGTTGGCGCCAGTGGCGCTGTAGGACAGGAGTTCCTGCGTATTCTCGATCAGAGAAATTTCCCGATGGACGAGTTGGTATTATTCGGCAGTGAGCGTTCTGCCGGCACCTCATATATGTTCCGTGGTAAGGAGCATGTCGTTAAGCTGTTGCA
>JAFZPF010000091.1 GCA_017550455.1 Prevotella sp. | reverse complement strand
TTGAGGAAATGACCGTTCGGACAGATGATCAACGGATGCTTGCCTTTCTTTGCCGGAGCATAGACAGAACCTTTTACGGTATATCCGTTGACCGTCTTCAGACAGAAGTTCTGCACGGTATAACCATCGAGCTTACGGATCTTCGTATATTGCGGAGCCTCGTTGACACACTGTGCCAACAGCGGGTCAATGCCCAAGCGCTCACGCACCTCCTTACGCACGATCTCTTTTCTTGCCTCCCACTGCTCCTTATTATTATATAAGGTGTTCAGATAGGCAATCATCTTCTCTCCGTCGGCAGGTTGTCTGCGTGCATATTCGTATGGTTTAACCTTCCACAGATTACCATTCTGATAAACCACTTTGAAATCGAATGGAGAAAGTACGTTTTGCAGCGTCTCATCCAAGGAATACGGACGGATGCGGAAATCGGCATAAGTAAGTTTCAAGCCCGTGGTATCCACATCACTGCATTTCAACTTCACGTCGAAACGTTTCTCAATATCTTTTATCACATCACTGAGCGGACGTGTGAATCTTGTCTCAAAAGTCTGTGCCGATGCCTGCATACTACAAAGGACACAGCATGCAATTACGAATCTTCTCATGTTATGGTAACTGATATGTTAATTCTCCTAATGTGCTGCGAGAAGCCACTTTCTTTCCGTCAACCAGCAATACCAGTCCGCTACCCTGATGATAACGCTGTCCGTCTTCATCCCACAGGATAGTCAGCAGATGACCTTGATAAGGTACAGCATCCAAACAGAAATACTTCCACTGGCCGGCAGGCACCAACGGATGGATGACCACCTTCTTCTCAGCCTGCGGACGGACACCCACCAATCCGCTGATGACCAGATCAGCAAAGGTGGAGTGGTTGTAATAACGGCTGCGCTCACGGTCACCCATCAGCCAGGCACCATTCTTCTCATCGAGGTACTCACCGATATAGGGACGGCCTCTGTGATGCTGGCTCTCCACATATTTCTTCATCTGAGCAAAGTACACGGTATCGCCGATGACAGGCTGGTCGGTATTATTCAGATAATTGGCAAAAGCGGTCAGTGTCTGACTGGTGGCAAAAGGCCAGATAGCCCCATCCCACTCACAGGTACCCACACCATGTGAACGGAACTGCGGATGACGGCGCTCAGCTGTCGTCAGACCATAAGGTGCATTGAACCCTTTCTCATCCACCAACTGTAGCCAGGCAGTCTCGAAGCGCTTATCCTCCGGCATGTTGAAATACCAGGGGATAAAACCGATGGCCTCACGCACATTGGCAGAAGTATCTTTCTGCAGGGTCTCGAAGAACTGATGTTGCTCGTTCCACAAGTATTTCTCGATCTTCTCCTTCAGCGTCTGCGCTTCCTGATCGTACATCTTTGCCTTGTCGTTATCTCCATACATCCTGTTGATGGCAGCCAGCGCACAGGCATTACCGTACATATAACTGTTGATGGTCGGACGGGCATACTGCTGGCGACGGGCTCCGGAGATACTCTCCTCCATACCGTCACGCACATCTGCCTGCCAATATAGTCCGTTTGGCAACAGATGGGTGTTCTTCCAATCGGCATATTCTGCCTCCAAGGAAGCCTTGAAGTCCTTGAGATTCAATGCGGGTCCCATCACCTTCCATGCCTCGTAGATAGCGGCAGGGTTCCAGGAAGAGAACTTATTCATCCTCTCCATCGGTTTTCCCTCATTACCGAAGTACCAGGTGCGTAGTATCTGGTTCAGATAGATAGGATCGCGCATCCAGCGGGATTCCATCGTATGATGACCGATGGCACAGGCTATCAGGTTGTATTTATCGGCATACGAACGGTTCACGAGGAACTCCGTCATACCATAGCCCACCGGTGTGTCAACGATATGTTTGCGTAAGCTCCACCAACGGTAGTAATACATCTCTTCCATATCCTTGTCAGGACAGTCGAAGAGCGGCACATTCTTCTGCACCCATTCCCACGACTGTGCATTGGGGATGAACGATACGATATTCTCATCCTCCATACCGTTGAAATAATCCACATAGTGACGATAGTCGGCAGCGGATAATACGGCAGACGGAACATCGGCTGTCTGCTGGATATTCGGCTCATCAGCACCTGTCAACGGGAATGCTTTCGGATCCATTGGTCGTGAGACGACATCCTTGATAAAGTAAGATGCCACAGGATCTGTCTCGTCAGCACGCGGCATGTCGAAGTCCTGATCGGCCGGTGTCTCTATATTCGGCTCGGTGAAGAGAGCACCTGTACGGAAGACGATACGGGTGATGGTCTCTACCGGGGTATCAAACTGTCGTACGCAAGCTCTTTTACCGTTCACGAAATAGACGGCCCGATGCATGCCGCAGGAGAGCAATGCCTTGACATGATAAGTCTTACCTGCCTCATATTGTCGTTGCATCATGCCGAAACGGGCACCACCCTTGATACGCATATCACCCGTCTCATCGATCTGAATTCTGCTGGCCATATTACCTTTTGCATCCAGGAACTCGATATACAAAGCACCGTGATCGTTCTGCGAAGCACAGAGATCCATCTCCACCTCCAACTCCTTACTGGCGGGTATCACCCTCTCCACTTTGGCATAGTCGTAGGGATCAGAATCACTGAGCAGCAAACCGCCATTCTGTAATACCACTGGGCACAGACGAGGAACATAGAGATTCCAGTCGTTCATATCCGCCAACTGCTTGTAACTGCCGAAACCGGCGGCATGACTGGTGGCTTTTGTCAATACAGGAACCACAATCTTGCTAACCCACATATCCTCCTTATTATGTGAGTAGGTCACCCACAGGTTTCCGTCCGGCGGTGTGCCATTACCTTCCTGAATACCACGGGTATATTGCGGACCGTAATTCTTATAACCTCCGCCATGACGCTCAGGGGTGATATCACCGTGCACGAGGTTCAGTGTGGTATATTCCAAACCGTCCTTACTCAGACTGATGGCCAACGGCCAACGATATTCCGCGGGGTTATAGACAGTGGCGTACGTTCCGTCAGACAACCGCTGTCCCCAGATTTTCGCATTACTGTTCACAAAGCCCGGTGCCCGTGTGGCCGGCTCACGCCATGTCTCTCCCCGGTCTTCACTGATACTCTGCAAGGCATGTTTCCACAAACCTACGATACGTCCGTCGGGTAAGGTATAATAACAGAAAGCTTTGTAGTCTTTATGTAATGGTATCAACGGATCATCTTTATCAGCCTCCTCCACCCATTGCATACGTTGTGTGGCATCTGCTAGGATCTCGTCAACCGCCTTGACAAACCCTTTGTCTTTTGATTTCTTGTAAAAAGGATAATCGGTGTTCTTCTCGTTAAAGCCGTGATTATAACGGATGAAATAGATCGGACCGAAAGAACCGTCTGCCTTGATCTCTCTCACTACTCTTCCGATGCCGTTACCATCGTTAGGATGATCCTTCAGGTTGAGTGCGATACCATAATAGCCTGTGGCAATCAGTCTGTCGTTTTTCGACACATGAAAGCCTACGCGTTGATGCATCACGGCCTTGATATCCTTTGCCACTACACCGGGTAGTTCTTCCTTGGTAGTACCGTCGGGCACCTTATACTCCGGGAAGAGATCCACAGGGGCTGTCCAGGTATAGCCGTCGGCAGACGTCATCAACAGGGTCTTGCCCGGGGCTTCATGTTCATGTCTCGGATCACTGAGATAATGAACATAGAATTTCCCATGCCAATAGGCCATCATCGGCTGATGGTTGTAGGTCCAGGGCTTGGCTCCACGCATCAACTGGATATTATGAACTCCCACGACAGGACTCAACCCACCGTCATGGCGACCGGGATAAGCAACCTCCGTTCCTGTATAATGCACCATATCACGGATATCCACCGTTGTAGAAGCACCTTTTGTCTCCTGGGCAAAAGCACAGAAAACAGACATTGTCAACAAGCTAAAGAATAAAAGCAGACGTCTCATACACCTTATTATATCGATTATATAATATTACGACGTCTTCCGTCTCCATTTGTAACCAAAAAGTGTTGAGTGACGAATAGGAATATAACGACAGTCAAGTCACAATTTGTTAAATCCATGTTAAATGTCTCATTTCTCTTGACTCGTCCCTAAGGCATACATTATCTTTGCAACCATCAGTATAATTATTTTTAAGTAGTTCATAACAAACAAGGTAAAAAGATGGATAAGATAACAATTGATCGTCGGCTGATTGCCGCTTGCGGACTCTATTGCGGAGCCTGCAGGAAGTTCCTTCATGGCAAATGTGCAGAGTGCCAACCCTCAGAACAAGATAACCCAGACTTAGGCAACCCCCTACCAAGTGGGTTTCAAAGGTGTAAGATCCGCAAATGTTGTGTGGAGAAAGGATTCCACACTTGTGCTGAATGTGACAAGGACGTGAAAGCATGTAAGACTCATAACAACTTTGTTGGAAAGGTTTTCGCGATCCTTTTTAACAGTGACAGAGCCGCCTGCATCCGATACATCCGTGAGAACGGAGAGCAAGCTTTCGCTGAGGAAATGACAAGACGGGGACAACAGACCATGAAGAGAAAAAGGTCTTGAAAAAAAATAATCAATACAAGATTTTTTTCAAAAAAGGTTGTCAGGTTGTCAAAACCCTTTGTAGCAAAGGGCGTGCAACCTGTTGGAGGCTGTCACAGGTTGACACAAGGTTGACACAACCACCCCACCCCCTCCTTGCCTAAGGAGGGGAACACTATGGGTGTTCCATGAATATCGGCTGCACCTCAGCAATAAGCAAGCTCATTACATTCGGTTTGCACGATATTTCGACCTCTCCCACGCCCTCTCCTCTCCTGGAGAGGGTTGTAACCGCTCCTACTCGTCGCTCGTTCATTAAGGTAAGCTCGCCCCATCAAAGGGGCGGCTTGAATATTATTACCCCTCTCCCAACCTCTCCCCTAAAGGGGCGAGGAGTACATTTGCGGACTCCGATAATTATCAATTATCTCCTCCCCTCGGGGAGGTTGGGAGGGGGTCCCTTCCCCCTTTCGGGGGATAGAGGGGGGCTCTCTCTCGAGAATTGGAGAGAAAAGGGTACTAAAAGCCCGGCCAAAGGTACGCTTTTGCCGGGAATTCTCGAGAGAATTCAAGAGACTTAATAACTACTTTATCCGTTTGTAATAATTCACGTAAGACGTAAAGCACCCTATGACACCATTGCACAGGTAACCATCTTCGAAAAAATACCAACTGGTTAAAGTTATTGAGTCCTCAATTCTCATGTGGTTGAAAACTAAATTGAAAGATTGTGAGTCGTCATCCATCTCAATCTCGTATGGTACGTCATATTCTTCCGTTATGTCATTTTTCGGATCATTGTAATAGTAATGGAACATACCGTTTTTTGAGAAACTTATCTTTTTGACATATCCATAGTTACTGTCAAAGTGACCATCAGAGTATTTGGTTTTTACGAGTTTCCATTCTCCAACAATGGTCTTTTCAACGTCTGAGTAGTCATCGTCACTACTACACGCTATCATTGCAAATGCCGACAGCAGTGAGACAACCATCATGATGAAAAAATTATTCCGAGTCATATTCTTAAATTTTAGTGTTAATGGATGTTCCATCAACTATAACTCAAAAAAAAGGACAAACCTTGCATGGAGTTGTGAAAAATTTTATATCTTTGTCCAAAGAATAGTTAAAACATCCATTAAATAGCAATAATCATGAGGAAATGTCCATTTTGCGACGAAATGATAGACGACAACGCAACTGTTTGTCCAATCTGTGGTGAGGAATTGACAGAGGATCCTTCACCAGAACAGGAGCATGTTACTGAAGAGTCTGACAATACAGAGATGCGTGAATGTCCGATTTGCGGTGAGATGATCAACGCCCATCTTGATGTTTGCAATATCTGTGGTGAGCCCACTCATTTTCATGACGTGCCAGAGGAACCCGTTGAAGAACCGGAGGTTATCGAAGAGATCTCTGAGATTGTCGAAGAGGTTCCTACCGAAGTTCTAGAAAAAGAATCTTTTGAAGCGCCCCAGGAAGTCATCGAAGAAACTGCTTCTCTCAACACACCGGATCCTGTCACAACTGACGAGAAAGTT
>JAFZPF010000090.1 GCA_017550455.1 Prevotella sp. | reverse complement strand
ATTAAACAAGGTTCTTGGTAAAGCCGGTTTCAGTTATGAGATTCGCGACGGCTTTATTGCCTTGAGTGACAAACAGACGAGTGGAAGCAAGCGGACTATCGGCGGTCGTGTTATCGACCAAAGCGGTGATCCCTTGCCCGGTGCAGTTGTCAGTGTAAAAGGTCACCAGATAAGAACTGTCACCAACAGTGACGGACGATACAGTCTGGAAATCCCGACTGGCGACTGTACATTGGAATTCACATTTGTAGGAATGAGGCCCGAGCAGCGTTTTGTCCGTAAAGGCACTGGACTGACAACACTGAACGTTGCCATGAACAGCAGCACAGAACTTGATGAAGTGGTAGTTACCGGTTATCAGGAACTGGACCGTACCCGTATTGCAGGAGCTGTGAGTATTCTAAAAGGTGAAGATCTCGACTTAAACGGGATAAACTCTCTGGAACAGGCCATGCAAGGAAAACTTGCCGGTGTGGCAATCACTAATGAAAGTGGTCTTGTAGGAGTCAAACAGAAGACCCGTGTTCGTGGAACCTCTACCCTACTTGGTTCACAGGAGCCCATCTGGGTCGTAGACGGTGTTATTCAGGAAACACCCCTACCATTCAGTTCTACAGAGTTTGATACACAAGGTGGTATCACAGAGGACAATTTCGACTATATCCGCAACTTCGTAGGAAACAGTATCTCTTGGCTCAACCCCATGGATATCGAGAATATCACCGTTTTGAAGGATGCATCTGCAACCGCTATCTACGGTGTGCGTGCTGCCAATGGTGTGATTGTCATTAAGACTAAGCGCGGTAAGATGGGAACAGCAACCGTCAGTTACAGTGGCGGAGTTAACTTCGGAGAACGTGTCAGTTACAAAGCACTTGAGCGAATGAATTCCCGTGAGCGTATTGCTGTATCAAAAGAGATCTTTGAGCGTGGACTTATTGCATCTGCGACAAACCCCAATTCCGGTGTAGGATATTCAAGTCTTCTCAATAAATATTTGTTCCGTCAAATAACTGCTGAAGAGTTTGAGCAACAGGTAGCCCGCTTGGAAACTGTCAATACCGATTGGTTTGACATTCTATACCGTAACCCTGTAAGCCATAATCATAGCGTTAGTTTTGGTGGTGGTTATGACAAAGCGCGTTACTATGCTTCAGCTTCCTATCGGAAGACAAACGGTACAGCTATTGGCAATGATTCTGAAAGCTACGGTGCTCATGTCGGTTTAAACTTCAGCTTCTCACCTAAATTCACGGTCAATGCAAATGTAAGTATATCGTATGCCACAACCAATGGCTTTTACGGCTCTATCAGCCCATATTCCTATGCTATAAATACGAACCGCGCTATTCCTGCATATCAGGATAATGGCGACTTGGCTTACTACATCCATGCCAATGGTTATCAATACAATATTATCAATGAGCGTGATAATTCTGGTAACAAAAACAAAAATCTCTCCATGACCAGTAGTATCAACGCTTACTATAGTATTACAGATGACCTAAAATTCAACACCCTTTTCAACTTGAACACATCAAGTGTCAACGGAGAAAGTTGGGCTACGGAATATACCAACTATATCGCCACAAAACGTTTCTATGAGTATGGAAGTGTGCTCCCTTCAAGTCCAGAATATCTTAATTCACCATTACCGAGAGGCGGTGAGTATAATTCAGATAACACTGTCCAACTATCATGGGGATGGAGGAATTCACTCCAGTATGACAAGCTTTTCAATGAGGTTCATGCCATTACAGCCATGATAGGTTTGGAAATGAATAGCACTAAATACGATGGAAAGCGAGACACACGTTTCGGTTATCTGCCAGGTCGAGGAAAATCCTTTGCAACCGTCCCGGCATTACTCACAAATATGTATTCCGGAGATTCAAGAGCTAATGAGTTAGCTGAGAAATACTATCCAGTTATTACTGACACGAAGACTAATACTATGGGTGTTTACCTCACGTTGAATTACGCCTACGATAACCGTTATATAATCAACCTCAGCGTACGTGGTGATGCCTCTAACCGTTTCGGACAGTATCATAATGAGAAGTTCAATCCTGTATGGGCTGGTGGCCTGCGCTGGAATGTGGCTAAAGAGAAATGGTTCCAAAACCAGAATATCATCAGTGACCTGTCTGTACGTGCCAGCTTCGGTTTCCAACGTAATATGGCCAGCAATTTCAGTTCAAGTCTGATTCTTAGAATCCCCACTGGATCACCATCCTCTATTGTTGACCAACGAACAGGCGACTATCTGCTCAACATCAAGAGTGTTCCTTATGATGATCTTCGCTGGGAGAAGACCTTCTCACAGAATTACGGTGCAGATTTCGGACTCTTTAATAATAAGATCCGTATGAGCGTGGAGTATTATTATAAGAAAGGTACCGATATTATCACACTGCTGCCACTGCCACGCGAATATGGTATCGAGAACCTGCCTGTAAACAGCGGATCAATGACCAACAAAGGTTATGAGATAACAGCAGGATTTACCCCTATACGTACGAAGAACTTCACATGGGATGTTAATATCAATACCGCCAAGAACTGGAATGATGTCAACAAGGTAGGTATGCAGAGTATGAATTGGACGACAGCTAAGTCAGGCTCTTTCTATAAGTCAGGATATGCTGTAGGTTCTATCTGGGCATTCAAATTCGACGGAATAGATAAAGAAACGGGTTATCCTATCATAGATCTCTCTACTGAGAGTGGTGCCGATACCTCAGATCCGACATCTTATATGGTATATGCAGGTAAGTTAGATCCTGATTTTACAGGTGGATTGGGTATGTCTTTCCGTTACAAGCAATTCTCTCTGTCAACAAGTCTTTATCTGCAACTTGGAGGAAAGAAGTTCCTTACTCCTGCCTTCATATCAACCACCTTGCCATCAGAGTATGAGAATATGACAAGTGAATTGCTCAACCGCTGGACACCTGACAATGTAAATGCAGAACTTCCAGGACTTCCTGATTATAACATCACTCTACATAATGTGGCCCTGCCTGATGGAAAAACCTATGTTAATCTCTATGAGATGTACAACTGGTCCACAGCACGAGTGGTAAGTGCTTCCTCACTTCGTTGCAATAACATGTCATTGTCATACACGTTGCCAAATAAGTGGGTTACTAAAGCACTCCGCATGAAGTCACTTTCATTTGGTGCGTCCATTACAAACCTCTTCTCTATTAATAGCAAAGACTTCAAGGGGCGTGATGCTGAGGTTGCTACCGGCCAACAACCTCGTACACGATCAATGTCTATCAATGTGAACGCTGCATTCTAAAACTATTTAAAAGAAAGAAAAATGAAAAAAATATTATTTCCTATTTTTGCAATGTTGCTGTTACTGACAGGTTGCGGTGACTTTCTCGAGGAGACCAGTCAGGATGAGATAAGGCCGACGTCAACAGAAGATATTGCTTCCGTCCTTTACAGCTCAGCCTATCCTTATCTGTTTTCTTCCGACGGTTATTTAATACTGCTCACCGATGAGGTGGAAAATCATCAATATACTTTAGCTTCATACGAGGATCGCATGGCTAAGGGTAAACCTGTTTATTGTTTCTCAAAGACAATGTTCGACGGTGATGAGTCTTTCATCCCTGATGAAAACTCATGGAAGAATTACTATACTCTGATTAAGGGTTGTAATGTCGTCATGGATTATATCGATGAGATGAAAGGTAAAGAGGAAGACAGAAGATTCATATCTGGTCAGGCACGTGCACTCCGTGCTTATTACTACCTCAGGCTCCTAATGATTTATTGCCTACCTTATGATGAGTCGATAGCCGACAGCGAACTTGGTCTCTCTCATATTACATCCTCACATGTAAGTGATAATTATCCAAACCGTGAGACACTACGTGCTACTTATGATTTTGTGGAGTCAGAGCTCAAACAGGCCTCACAAGAGTTAGAAGGTTTTGTACCTACAACCATTTACAGGATTACAAAACCGGCCGTTGATGTATTGTTATCTCGTCTGTATCTCTATGAGAAAAAATGGGATAAAGTGATTGAGTATGCAAGTACAGCCATTGCCAATGGTCCGAAGTTAGCAGACTTTAAGACACTGGGAAGTCTTGGAGTTTATGATGTAAATACTACAACCGAGGTGATTTGGAATTATGCCGGAGCACCAAGAGGCTCTGATTATATTCAAAGCACCAATATGGTATCTGGCGGATATCTTCCATATAATTTATCGGCTAACGTGATGAATATGTATGAAGCAGGTGACATGCGCAACTGTACCACTCCGGTATATAGTAAGAAATATGTCGGAGGATATGCAAGCGGTGGATTCTATGTTCAAAAAATACTTTCATATTCCAGTCAGAATGGTGAAAATGGTGTACGTATGTCAGAGGCATATCTTAACCGTGCGGAAGCATATGCACAGAAAGGGGATAATGCCAACGCTCTTGCAGACCTTAATCAGTTACGTGAGAATCGCTTTGCAGCTGCCAGCTACCAACCGTTGAACATCACGAATAATGAAGAACTTAAGATGTTTGTACGTGACGAACGTCAGCGTGAATTGGTATGGGAAGGCGGTTTCCGCTGGATGGATATCAAACGTTATAATCTGAGTGTGACCCATGTCTTTACCGATGAGGATGGCTCTCAGACAACATACACGCTCCAGGCAGGTGATCCTCTCTATGCTTTACCAATCCCTCATGATGCTATTTCAAAGAATCCTAACCTTAAACAGAATAAGAGATGATAAAGAATAAATCAAACATAGTCATGGCAATGGCTATAGCATTGTTCTCCTTTGCCTTTGCCCTTTCGTCGTGTGATTACAGTGAGGATGAATTAGAGCCGTCCGGCGAATTAACCAGCTATCAACTTCCTCAGGGCAACCACGACTACGACCAGCGCATCGTTGACTTCTACAAGAAATATGGTGTGTGCCTATTGTATCAGTTCACCGACAAGGATGCCTATTGGACACCTAGCGGTTGGAAGATGTATCAGTTTAATGCTGAAGCTCCTTCTTCTTCATCAGTTGGATTATCTATGACATGTGCCGATCCCAATTACGTCGGTCAGCAGATAGATTTGCTGGAAGAGGTTTGGTTCAGTAGGTTCAACGATAAAATGTTAAAAGAATTACTCCCGTTAAAGATCTTGTTATGTGACCATGTGGATTCATGTTATGTAAAGATTCAGTGGGACTTCTCTACAACACCAGTATCACAGATACCCACAGAGTATAAAGATCCTGTTCCAGGATGGTATAACTATGATAATATTTGCGTTGGTTATGGAAACAGTGGTATCTTGACAATGTCTGACAAAGAGAAGAAAAGACTGACAGACCGTATTCTTCATCTGTGGCCAGAGTATATCGCAGCATACGCTGCAAAACCGACAGAAGAATTCGAGAACTCAGTACCATATGGTAACTTTAGTGCGTATAAGTCTTATATCAAAGACTGTTGTGAACTAGGTATATTGGATGGTACTTCAACGGCAACAGCAACAAGTGACTGGCGTAAGTTCATTATTATGATGCTCAACTACCCAGAATCATTGTTGAATGACGAGAACGCCACCGTGGGGCAATATGATAGTTGGTCTAACCCAGCTTACGGTGCTTCCTCAATTCATGAGGCAAAGGATTTTCGTGGTATCCTGACAAGTGTGAAAGATGTAAACGGTTTAGTGAAGAAACGTTACCAGATGGTACGTAAATTCTTCATTGACAATTATGGATTTGATTTACAATCTGTAGGAAACACATTCTCTTATTAAGAAAAACATCATGCCAAGAAAAACCATCACAGCTATATGGCTGTTACTAATTACAACATCTGTCTGTTCCCAAGAGGTGCAGACAGATGTTTCTTTCCCTATCGACAGTTTTATCCATCGGGATGCTGTCGTTTCAAAAGGATTTCTCAACTGTTATCACCAAAACGACAAATATTTTCTGGAGATACCGGATAGAGTATTAGGACGTGACATCCTCGTAACCATAACCATTACCAAAGGTGCATGGCGCAAGGAACGCAAAGACGATATGCGCTTTGGATATGGTGGTGACTCTATGTACGATAAGATGATCCGACTGACACGAAACGATGGTAGAATATTCGTGACTATGCCAGAGGCAATTTACGACAATAAGCAGAGTATCCACCATGCATATAGTCAAAGTCGGTTATCACCTATTACCAAGGCACTTCCCGTAATCGCACAAAGTAAGAATTCCTACTTAGTAGATATCACCGACTGGCTGATGTCTGATGATGCGCTGTTCTCACTCAACGGTGGAGCCAGCACCCTGAAACTGAGTGGTGCGATGCCTCAATATACACAAATACAAGAGGTGAAAGCCTTCCCTAACAACATCAATTTCAGCAGTAAGAGGAGTTACATGCTGAAAGAACCGGCACAAGGTGAGTTACCCGTTTCTCAATGGGAAATCTGTTCCTCATGGCTCTTACTACCGGAAAAACCCATGACGCCACGAGTTTTTGACTCTCGCGTAGGGTATTTCAACTTCGGTCTGCTCGGCCTCAGCACACGCAACGATGTTTTTAATTTGGGTACCATGGCTGCAAGATGGAGACTGGAACCGAAAGATGAAGATAAAGAAAGGTATCTGCGCGGTGAACTCGTTGAGCCCAAGACACCTATTATATATTATATAGACCCTGCAACCCCTAAGTTCCTGCAACCCTATTTCATTCAGGCGGTGAACAATTGGCAGAAAGCTTTTGAGCGTGCCGGTTTCAAAAATGCCATTCATGCAGAGATGGCACCAAAGGATTTCGATTACACCCAAGGTGATGTCCGTTATCCGCTGGTGTCTTATAAAGCATCCGCTATCCCCAACGCGTATGGTCCGATCATTGTCGATCCACGTTCCGGAGAGATTATTACCACCCATATCGGCATCTATCATTCTGTATTGGAACTTATCCAGCGCTGGTATTTCACCATGTGCTCGCCAGTAGATGAAAGAGCACGCCAATATCCAATGGATCGTGATTTGATGGGAAAACTGGCAGAAACAGTACTTACACATGAAGTGGGACACACCTTAGGACTGCGCCACGATTTCATGGGCAGTACCTGCTACCCTACCGACTCCCTACGCTCCTCTCAATTTATCAAGAAGAACGGTTTGGGAGCCAGTATCATGGATTATCAACGTTTTAATTATATTGCACAACCGGGTGATCAGCTGGATCCGGAAGACTTATTGCCCCGTATCGGTGAATATGATATGTTTGCTATTGAATGGGGGTATCGATGGTTCCCTGATGACGATATTAAAAGACAAACAGAAAAACTGCATCAGTGGACGACAGCACAACGCGCTAAAGATAAGCGTTACCTGTATATCGAAGAACGTACGCTGGAAGATCCCAGAATCCAAAGTGAGGATTCCAGCGACGATGATATCAAAGCCAATACATACGGCATGAAGAATCTACAGTATATCATGCAACATCTGGAGCAGTGGACACCCGTAAACGATGATGATTACTATGTGCTGCAGAAACGCTATCACTCTGTATTGAACCAATATTGGAACTATATCGGTCACGTAATGAAATATGTGGGTGGTCATTACGACGATAATGCAGACAGAAACGAGCCGTTACAGACCAATGTACATGTATCCAAGGAAAAACAAATGGAGGCTTTGGAATTCCTTAATGAATGGATGATCAAGGACCAGACATGGCTACATCCTGCCGCATTAATGGAGAAAACACGTGTGAACCCCACGCAAGACATGATGAGTGCAGCTCGTCAGTTAGGAATCGTCATCCTTAAATATGGGACACTGAACACCCAATGCCCTCGTCCTGGCGACATGACACCCAAAGAGCTTATTGAGTATGTCTGCAATAAAGTTTACACTGAGAAGAACCGTCAGTCAAAGTTAAGTCAGCATGATATGGTACTTCAGAAAGAGATGCTCACAAACCTGACGATGAACGCAGAAAATCTTGTTGCCATTCAGTTTACTACAGGTACCCTGTTTAAGCAAATCCTTGAAAACGTAAAAGCTGATGCCCTAAAAAAAGCCCAAGCAGAATCAGACTATCTGCAGCGCAATCATCATCAGGCCGTTGCCAACTTTGTTACGATATGGCAACAAGAAAATAACCGTGGACTTCTCACCAGTGATAATAAATAATCTTGATAATTATAAAGACAATGGTTTTACACATAAATAAACAACATAAGCGTCTCATCCTACTTGCAGCTTTTTTCCTTGGTTTGGCAACACCCCTCATAGCACAAGGGGGTTATTCCCAGAATAACATGGCTGCTCCTAATACCCTTACCTTTGAGCAGTTTATCAGTCAGCCGGGAGTTGTGAAGCACGAGGCTTATTTCAATATCTATCAGAAGAATGACCGTTTCTGTCTGGAGATTCCTTTCAGCGCTTTAGAAAAAGACATTCTTGTCAATGCGCAGGTGATCAGTTATAATAGCAGTTTCATCTCCCCCTCTTCCGATGTGGTACGGTTTAAGAAACATAATGACAATACATTGTATATGTATCGTAACCGTAGTTTGGATGTACAGGCAGACTCTGCCGACGTGCCTATGACAGATGCTATCCGAAACAGTATGATGCTACCTATCGACAAGGCATTTACTATCATGACGCTCGGTGAGAACGACGATTCATACATCGTGGATATCACAGGAGATATCAGTCAGGCTTCCGGACTCTTTGATGTGAGTAAGTTCTCAGGACTTAGTCATCCGGATCCATCACGCTCCGGACTTATCGGTATCCACGGTATCAATAATGGCGTTGCCATCGACATATACCGCTCTCAGACAGACAATATCCCTTTAGGATCGATGGACAATATGCAGGATGTGTCAAACACCTATCAACTGGAGTTCATCCTACAGCTACTGCCGGAGAGAAAACCATCTATGGTAGCAGAGAGTCCTGTCTTTGGCTTTGAGACTATCACCAGGCAGGAATTTAACATGACTAACTACGGTGCTCGCCGCGTAAATTACATCTGCAAATGGAATTTTGATACTCCTGTTACGGTTTATATAGATCCCGCTACTCCCACCGTCTTCCAACAGAGTGTGCGCAATGCTATCCGTCAGTGGGAAGATGCACTGACAAAGGCAGGAGTAAAACAGTCGTTTGTGATAACTTCTGATGAAAAAGAGAAATCGTTAAGCTATCATCACCTTCTTTTCATGTGGGGTAATGCTGCCATGGAACCCAAACATAATAAGATTATTGATCCTACAACGGGCGAGATTCTTGCCGCAAGACTGAACTTTACCGATCAGAGCATCTCCGAGACTTATATGCCTACCTATTATATACAGTGTCGCCATATAGACAAACGCGTAGCAAAGGATTTAGAAAACCTGGAGGTAAGGAGCGAGATTCTCACCGTACAGTTAGCCGCTGAAATAGGAAAGGTATTAGGAATGAAACCCAACTGGCGAGGAACAACTGCATACACCTCAACACAACTGTGCACTCCTTCATGGCTACAGGCACACGGCATGTCTGCCAGTGTTACGGCTCCGCTTACCTTTAACTATCTCCCGACAGATAAGCAGGGTGTCAAGATATCTCAACTGATGCCTCGCGTTTCCGACTATGATATTGCAGCAATGAAGTTTGCATACGGAAGGGGCAAAAATTCTCTTTCCGACCGTAAACAATTCTATAGTGCGGAAGATAAGATGGATCCTTTTGCCAGCAAACTGTTTTTAGCATCCGACATCCTCAAGGCAAGCGATATGGCTATCAAGAACACGCAGCAGAGCTATGCCCTGCTCCATAAAGACTTTGCCAAGTTGCCAAAAGACCAGAACTCCCTGAATCAGGAATCTCGTATTGCCGTGCAACATCTCACCAGAATGGAGCAATATCTTACGCAGATAGCTTCTCTCGTTGGTGGAAGAAGTAAGTATCCTATTATCCGAAAGCTCAGTGAAAAGTCAACAGTTTATGTTCCAAGAGATCAACAGATTGCAGCATTAGACTATCTGGAGAAAAATATCCTCAGTGGTGTTCCCCAGTGGTTGTTGCGCCCAGAGATTACCGCTTTCTGCTCAGGAAACATGAGTAGCATGAGCATCGGTACGGCTAATGGTATCCTCAAAAAACTGATGGGTGCCGAGGTTCTGCAGAGTCTTGCTGATCAGGAAAGAGCTCTTGGTAAAGACGCTTTTACCGCCAAAGAGTTAACAGACTATATCAACAGAGTTGTATTTGCCGATTTTAACAAGACACAACCTGTCAGCGATTTCAAGCGAAAGCTTCAGATCTCCCTGTTGTTGAATGTTGCAGAATATGTAGCACAGCATAATATCGTTCTTGGCATGCAGAACGAAGGGAATTGTCTGCTACAGGTATGGTTGGTGGATACTGCCAAGAAGGTTGCATCATTGGCAGAGAAGCATCATGACAAAGACAGTCGTGAGCACTTCTCTCTGCTGAAGATGCGTCTGGATAAGATGTATTTCAATAAGAACATACAATAAAGCAAACCAATTATAGGTTATACTGATGATGAATTACAATGGTATATTACGCAACTGTCTGTTATCGACAGTGATAGCTTTCGGACTGGCACTGACATCGTCTGCACAGGTCTTCACGACAAGTGTGGGCATGCCCCAAGATACCGTCAACGTGGAGCGATTTGATGCACCCAATCTCAAACCACTTATCGGCAGGACTGCCATCGTTCCTTTCTTTAACAAGGAGGGAACAAAGTTCTGGTATTCCTGGCAGGATTATGGCGACAGTAAGGAAGAATATCATGTCTATGAACAGGGGAAAGGTAAATACACCATTGCGGATATTAAGGATTTTGAACAGAGGACTTATCCGAAGATCAATCCTTATGGAACATCCCCAGACTCTCTCTGGCGTCTGTCAGAAGATAGTCTGAATAACCTGTGTCTGGAGAATCTGAAGTCACATAGCAAGCAACAGCTCACTACGGATGGCGCCAGAGGTTTGAAGTTTGAGATTATCGATACCCACTGGCTTGATAACGATTATTTCATCATCATGCGTAAGGATACCCGTGGAGTCAGGCTGTTCTCTCTCACCTACTCCCTGAATATGCCCCCCATGAACGGTGACTATATCTACGAACTTCCTGGGGATTCTGTTGTTGAGACTCAACAACTATATTTAGGTAATCTGCGAAAGGGAACATTGCAGCAGTTGGATACCCATCACTGGCGCTGGCAACAGTTAAAGTGGCAAAAGGCAGAGGGCGTTACCGACCGTGTCTATTTCTGGCGAAACAAGCGTACTCGTAATGAAGCCGAATTATGCGTGGCAGATACCGCAGGATTGGTACAGGTGGTGATTCACGAAGAGAGCCATCCACGTATTAACCCGGATATGTTCGCCTGTCATATTATCGATGGCAAACATATTTTCCTGTGGAGCGACCGTACAGGTTGGGGACATTATTACCATTATAACACAGATGGCAAACT
>JAFZPF010000089.1 GCA_017550455.1 Prevotella sp. | reverse complement strand
ATGGTGCTGTGCTCCACAGGAGCCCTAGCCCAGAACAAAGTTTCAGGAACTGTAGTCGATGCAAATGGTGAGGCTGTCATTGGAGCCAGTGTGGTTGTGAAAGGAACAAGCACAGGAACCGTTACCGACTTAGATGGTAACTTTACCATTCCCAATGTACCACAGAATGGTAGTCTCGTTGTGTCTTATGTAGGCTATGCCACACAGACTGTTCCTGTGGGAGGAAAATCTTCAATTAACATCACATTACAAGAAGACCGTCAGCTCCTCGATGATGTCGTAGTAGTTGGTTACGGTGTTCAGAAGAAGAGAGATGTGACAGGTGCATTGACCCGTGTAGGCGAGAAGGAATTGAATTCGAAGCCAGTTAACAATGCTTTTGAAGCACTTCAGGGTAAAGCTGCCGGTGTGGATATCACTACCAGTGAGCGTCCTGGAACGGTTGGTAGCATCGCCATTCGTGGTCAGCGATCTATCTCTGCTGGCAAGGGTCCCCTTTACGTGGTTGACGGTGTACCCCTTCAATCGGGTGGTATTGAGGCATTGAATCCTCGTGACATTGAGAGTATTGATATTTTAAAGGATGCTTCTTCTACTGCTATCTATGGTAGCCGTGGTGCTAACGGTGTCGTACTCGTCACCACCAAGCGTGGTCAGGAAGGTAAGATGCAGGTGAGCTACAACGGTTCTTTAACTTTTGAGAAGATTGTTGATAAGAGTCCTGCCATGAAAGCCAGTGATTATATCACTTGGCGTCGTTGGGCTTACTATAACATGAGTCCGGATAAGTACACTCCGGGTGATCAGCCAACAGAGATGCAGGATCGAAACTTCTTCGGAGGTGATGACACTGCCCTGAATAATGTCCTGAAAGGATGGGCCGGTGGCTCATGGGACGGTTCTAAGGTAACAGATACAGATTGGACAGAGTTTGCTACTCAGACAGGTCTTACTCAGGAGCACACTGTTAGTGCCCGTGGTGGTACCAAGAATGTTGCAGGATTTGTATCTTTCGGTTATCTCCGTAACGAGGGAACTCAGAAGGGACAGACATATGATCGTTATAATTTCTCTGCCTCAGCAGATATTCAGGGAACCAAGTGGTTCAAGACCGGTGGATCTTTCAATGCTTCTTTCTCTACTCAGCAGTATGGTTACTCTAAGGCTTACGGCACCAGTTCCGGCCCTACCGATCTTTATGGTGCAGCCAAGGCTATTCTGCGTTACACGCTTCCATATGATGAGAATGGTGAGATCATTACTCAGCCTGGTGGATCTACTACGAATACCTATTCCATCATAGATGAGTGGACAAAGTCGAATGATGAGAGAAAGAGCTTCCGTCTGTTGGGCAGTTTCTATGCTCAGATTGACTTCGGACAGATTTATGAGCCTCTTCAGGGACTGATGTGGAAAACTCAGTTCGGACCTGAATTCCGTTACTATCGTAATGGTAATTTCCTTGACAGCAGTTCTATCAGCCGTGCCGGCGGTAACAACACCGTTAGCCGTGGTGATGGTCAGCAGTTAGCATGGACACTCGATAATATGTTGTTATATAATAAGTCATTTGGTGCTCACACGCTTGGCTTAACCTTGTTGCAGAGTGCCTCTAAGACTAGGACAGAAACCAGTTCTATCAGTGAGCAGAAGGTTCCTATGTCTTCATTCCTTTGGAATAACCTTGGTGCCGTTGACGTAACGGATCCCCAGTATCAAGTGGGTATCGGTTCTGGCCTCTCTGGTAATCAATTGTCTTCATATATGGCTCGTGTGAACTACTCGTTCATGGAGCGTTACCTCCTCACAGCATCAGCACGTTGGGATGGTGCGTCAGTGCTTGCACAAGGAAAGAAATGGGACTTCTTCCCCTCTATGGCCTTAGGTTGGCGTATGGAAGAGGAGGAATTTATGAAGAATGTCAGCTGGGTCGATCAGTTGAAACTCCGCTTCGGTGTCGGTGTGACAGGTAATGCCGCCGTAGATCCCTACGGAACATTGGGTGTGATCAGTGCTTATTGGATGCCATTCAGCCTTGGTAACTCTCAGATCCTCGTCACTAATGAGCCTTATTATTCTTCAGGTTCTAACAAGATGCCTAACAGGAATCTGGGTTGGGAGAAGACTACTCAGTGGAACCTGGGTGTCGACTTCAGTTTCCTGAAAGGCCGTATTGGTGGTACCCTCGATATGTACGCATCTCGTACCAAGGACTTGATTCTTGATATGACAATTCCTTCACTTTCTGGATATCCATCCATGAAGACCAATGTCGGTCAGACCAAGAACAGGGGTATAGAAGTGACATTGAATACAATCCCAGTGATTACCAAAGACTTTATCTGGAATTCAAATCTGAACTTCGCTTGGCAGAAAGATGAAATCGTAGAACTGGCTAATGGCAAACAGGACGACGTCAACAATGCTTGGTTCATTGGTGAATCGATAGCTGTACACTATGGATTTGAGGCTAATGGTATCTGGCAGGAAAGCGATGCTGAAGAGATGGCAAAGTTTAATGAGAAAGGTGAAAAGTTCACAGCAGGTAGTGTTCGTCCTGTCGATCAGAATGGTGACTATGTGATTAATGCTGAGGACCGTGTTATTATTGGAAATAAGAATCCTCGTTTCACAGCAGGCTGGTCAAATAGCATCAGTTGGAAGGGCTTTGAGCTCATGCTCGATCTGCAGGGCCGTTTCGGCTACACTATCAGCACTGGTGGTGAAGGTCAGCTCGGTATGTATCAGCAGCGTGAGATCAGCTACTGGAGACCAGACAATACCGGTGCCGATTGGCAGAAGCCTGTTTACAGCCAGGCTGGAGGTGACCCCTATGCTGGTTTGCTCGGATTCAAAGATGCATCATTCATCAAGATCCGTAACCTCTCTCTCGCATATAATTTCGATAAGAAGTTGCTCAGTCAGATAGGTATCAATGGCCTGAAACTCTATATTCAGGGCAAGAACCTCGGTATGCTTTACTCTTCAGTTGATTTCATGGATCTCGATACTGGCCGCACTTACTTTAACCGTGGTGTTACCGTTGGTGTTCAGGTTGATTTCTAAACTTTTGGTAATAATATAAAGACGAAACAAATATGAAATATTTTAATAACATAATAGTTTGCGGTGCATTGTCGTTGTTCACCTTGATGGGTACTACCTCCTGTGGTGACGAATTCCTGGAGGAAGAAGCTGGTCATCTTTACACAGACGCACTGCTTGAGACACAGGATGGAGCCTTGGCTATGGCTGCCGGCCTCTATGCAAACTTACGTTGGCATTTCGGTTATGAGTGGGCTTACGGTATCACACTCTATGGTTGCGATGAGTTTACCAATGGTGCAGACCTTACTTCAGAACCATGGAATACATATGACAACCGTTTGAATCCTCTGGATTGTACACCAGCTTTAGGTGCAGCAAACAAGAACTGTCCTGCTGTTTCGGCACTCTGGGATCAGATGTATTATGGTATCTCTACTGCCAACTTGATTATCAGCAAGGCAGACAATGTAACCAATGAAGATGCCCGTAACAAGGCTCTTGGTGAGGCTCATTTCCTGCGTGGATATAATTACTATCGTCTGTTCTGTCAGTATGGTGCTGTGACTTTGGAGACAGAACCTGCTAACGGAGTCGTTAAAAAGAACTACACACGTGCCAGCGAGGAGGAAACGCTGAATCTGATTATTGATGATTTTGAGAAAGCCTATCAGCTCCTGCCCACCAAAAAATGGCGTGGTAACGGAACTTGGACAAAGTACACTGCAGCTCACTTCCTGGCTAAGGCTCTGCTTTACCGTCAGTCTGAGCGTTGCGCCTCCTGGGCTTCGAAGTACGAGAAGAGTGCAGACCTGAATCGTGTCATCTCTCTCTGTGATGAGGTGATCGCTGCATGCCCCTTAGCTTCTGACTACTGGGATCTGTATGCTAAGTGGACGGGTGTAGACTGTCCCAATGAGGGTCTTGACGAGATTCTGATGGCTGCTGAGCATAACCTGGACAATACTACTCAGGGACGTTTCGGTAACCGTACTTACAACTATTTCGATCCTCAGTTCTCTAACTTCTCAGGTGGTTGGGTACAGCGCGGTCAGTATATCGGTGGTATGGACTTCCAGCGTTGCCGTCCGACAGAGTACACCTATTCTGTATTCGACAACGTGAACGATGCCCGTATGTGGAAGACCTTCAAGACCGTCTATGGACTGAACAATATTACCAAGTTTAAAAACGCAAAAGACAAGGACGGAAAGGATATAAATGTGTACGACCGTGAATCCGTGGCTTCTCAGAATGGAATCACTGTTGATCAGGTTCCTGACATTGGTGATGAGGGTATCATCTTTATCTTGAATAAGAAAGACGACCATCGCTTTGATGGTAATCCTTATGGTACCTTTGGACGTGGAAGCGATGCTCACAGTTTCGTTAATCCTCTTACCAAGAAATGGGTGCCCAATGCTTTCGTAACCTTCCAGGATGGAAAGTATGTGCTGAATACCTATACAGGTAATCCTTCTAAGTCTAATGTCTTCTGTGGTATCAACAAGACGGCCGACGGTACACGTACCGGTGAGAAGGGAGACGCACACCGTGATGTGATTATGGCCCGTACCGGTGAGACTTACCTCGTAAAAGCTGAGGCACAGGTTCGCTTAGGTAAGTATCAGGATGCCATCACCACAGTCAACAAGCTCCGTGCCCGTGGTCAATGGAAACAGGGGGAAGACCGTGGCTATTATACCGATGGCTCAATGGCCTTCCTGAAGGCTGACGGTGGTAAAGAAGACAACTCCACAGCTGCTTCAACTACGGTTAAGAAGAATAAGAACAATGTTGGCAAGGAGCTCATCAATTCTGAGGCTTACTATGCTTCCATGACGCACAAGAATACCTACTACCTCTCTACAGGTATTGACTCGACAAAGGCAGCTTCCGATCTTCAGATTAAGAGTTATACCCAGCTTCCTGCCGAAGATGAGGCCGTTCTCGCCGCTATCGGTGCAACGAGTGAATACGACCGTATGCTGAACTTCATCTTCAACGAACGTACCCGTGAGTTGCTCGGTGAGTGGAACCGTTGGGATGAACTGGCTCGTACCGGTTTACTTGTAAAGCGTGCAAAGGCATTCAATCCCGAGGCTGCTCCAAACGTGCAGGAACGTCATATGTATCGTCCTATTCCACAAAAGTTCATTGATACTCTTCAGAACGAGGATGGTACAAATCTCAGCGATGCCGAAAAGAAAGCATGGCAGAATCCTGGCTATTAAAAATCTCTCGTAATGTGTTAATAGTATAATAGTGTAAAATCTGTGAACAAATAAGGGGCGTTTCATTGCGCCCCTTATTTTATTTTACATTCGATTCAAATACCTACTTGAGATATCCTGACAGCTTCGAATTGATTGATTGCAACCCTTTGGCCACACTGCGTGCATTCATCTGGGCCCCGATCTTGGAAGTGTGAGTATGGTCGTTGTTGAAATATTTAGCAGCCCGTTTCTTGCTTTTCACTCCATCTTTGGAAGCAAACTTCTTGTCAAGGAAATCTGCAGAGATGTTATGTACATCTACAAATTCCACGCCTGTTGCCTGAACCACGTCACGATACCATTTCCCATAGGTGTCGTTGCGACGTTCGATCTTTCCGTTGGGCCACTCATTACGTGGGGTTAAGGATAATAAGATCGGGGTGGCTCCTTTCTCCCGTACATCATCAATGAATTTCTTAAGATACCATCCGAAGCTATACACCAGTTCGTATCGGCCGTCTTTCTCCATTTGATAAACATGACAGGTGTCGTAGCTAGCTGCAATCACTCCCCGTTCTTTAGGATCGGTGATGGAACAGATGTCATTATGCCCAAACTGGATAAGTACAAAGTCACCCGGTTGTAGTGAGTTATACACCTTTTCCCAGCGCCCCTCACGGAGATAACTGCGTGTTGACCGTCCTGCCATAGCCTCGTTAGCCCATGTTATCTTGGTAGCGTCGAAAATCAAACCGGCTTGAGATCCCCATCCCCACATGCCGTTTTCATCGTTATCTTTGTTCTT
>JAFZPF010000088.1 GCA_017550455.1 Prevotella sp. | reverse complement strand
GTTAGGCGCAGCTTTCTTCAATACCACTGTACCCTTCACGATGTCAAAGTCGACAGTCGTACCCAAGAAGATACGGTTGAGTATCTGCTCCAGTGTAGCGTTCTTGTACGTACAGGTCACGTTAGGTACTCCCTGCAATACTTCTTTCTTGTAAACAAACTGATGTCCGGTCTGCTTACGTAAGTCTTTAATGACCTGTTCTACAGGTACATTCTTGTAGTCTACGTCGTAGGTCTGTGCATTGGCAGACAAGGATGTCAGCAGCATCACAGCCATGAGCGTCAAAAGGATTTGTAATTTTCTCATATCTATATTATTAAAAAAGTTAGTTGCATTATTTAGAAGATATCACAACCCTGCGACCGCGTTGGTGCAGTTGGATACCTCCCATCTTCTTAAAGATCTCTACCACCTCAGCGAAACTGCCGTAACGTGGAATACTACCCATGAATACTGTTGAGGCCACCTTCTGGTCGGCAAACTCATATTCAAAGTCATACCAACGGCTCAACGTGCGCATGATCTGCTCCAGATTCTGGTCTTCAAAGACAAAGGTACCACTGCGCCAACTGGTGACCACGTCAGTATCTACTTTCACCACATGAGCAGAGGCATTGTCTTTATTAAACTGCGCCTGTTTGCCGGGAGTGAGCATCAGTTCGCTCTTGTTGCCATTGACAGGACGCAAAGAAATGCTTCCTTCTACCAGTGTGGTGAAGATCGTTGCTTCATCATCGTATGCATGCACGTTGAACTCTGTACCATACACACGCACTTCCTGTCCGCCACTCACCACATAGAATGGTTTCTCAGTGTTCTTGGCAACCTTGAAGTAAGCCTCACCAGTTACCTCCACACGGCGCTCTTCACCCTCAAAGGTTTCCGGATAGCGAAGTTTACTGTCTGCATTCAGCCATACCTCTGTACCATCCTCTAAAGTAACCTTAAACTCGCCGCCACGGGGGGTAGTCAGATTCTTAAAGGCGATATCCTCTCCTTTGATAACCTCGGCAATGGCCTTGTTGTTCAATTGGTTATCAGCACCCAGCTGCACTTGTTTACCGTTGTCGAAAGATAATATGGCCTGGGTGGTTCCAGGGGTAATATCAGTTTTGGCTATAACCGTCTGTTGTTCTATTTGCGGTTCTGGTTGCGCATGTCTCCAATAGTAGGCAGCACCAAAGAGTAATAATACTACGGCTGCGGCAGAAATCAGTTTATAGATCATGACACTTTGAGTGCGTGGCTCTTCTGTGACGGATTCATCCAAACCGAGTCTTCGCATCATGTCGTTGAGCGGACGATCGTAGTCGGTTAACTTACTGCGGCGATACTCCAACGTCTGACGGTCAGTGTCCATCAGCCGCTGAAAAGCTGCCTCATTATGTTCGTTCTCTTCACGCCATGCAGTTAGGATCTTCTGTTCTTCTTCCGTAATCGTACCGATCATCTGCTTGCATATCAGCCAAGATATCAGGTTTTGTTCTTCCATCTGTGCCATATCTTTCTTTTTTTTAGTCAAGGTTTTAGAGTAATCTCCGGGCAGGCACATAACAGAGCCAGTTCCTGAGAGTAATCATAACTCTACACTCTACACTTTACACTGTGAACTATGAACTGTGAACTATGAACTACTTCGTTTGTTCTTCAATGGTTTTGGCAGTCTCCTCGTTAGAGGGCCTTGTAGCGTCGGCAGAGAAGATATTGCCATCCTTGTCGATCATGATGAAACGTGGAATACCCGTGATGCCCCAGTCGGCAGAGAACTGCTGGTTGGTCTTGCCATGGATATTATATTGTGCCCATGCGGGTTTGTCGGCAGCAATCATTTTCTTCCATGCATCTACATTCTCATCCACGGAGATGCTGATAAACTGCACCTTGTCGTTGCCCTTAAAACGCTCTACGAGTTTGGCCATGTGGGGAATCTCCTTCTTGCAGGGTCCGCACCAGGTAGCCCACACATCGATATAGGTGAACTTACCTTTGGCGATGTCTTTCAGTTGTACTTGCTTGCCGTCGGGAAGGTCGAGAGTGATATCGGGGGCAGGGGTTCCTGCAGCTGTCTTCTCCTTTGATTTCTTTACCTCTAAGAAGTTCTTGTACATGCCGTCAACGATAGCGGCATCTTTTCCGGCAAATTCTCGGAAGCGCTTGGTGAATTCCTCGTAATTGCCAGTGCCATCACCATAAAGGTAGTAATTCTGTCCGATGATTTGTATCATCTGCTTTCGTAGGTTGGGATTGGTGACCAATTGTTTGGTTAGATCCATCAACTCATAGCTATATGCCTCATTATTGCCTTTCATCTCACTCTTGGTCTTGTTGAGGAGGGCCCAGAGGGAGAGATTCGTCTGGTAGTTGATAGCGTCGTTCACATCAAGGTTGTTCAATAACTCTTTCAACTCAGCGTTTTCCCTACGGTCAATTTTCTTGTGTTCACAATCGTCAGCAATGAGTCGCACCTTCAGCCATTTATATTGAGCAGCAGCCAACTCACTGTAATAGCTGCGCAGTTTCTTATCCTTTATCTTGGGCAGCAGGGCCTGAACCTTATTATTTTCTTTCTCTAACAGGGCACGGTATTCTGCGTTTGGCTTACGATCGGAAGGATCCATAGCGTCGTAGTTTGACATGTCATATGATTTTGCCTGCTGGTTGACAAAACGGCAAACATCTGCGTTGGGAGCCTTAAATGTGGCCTGATAATCACCGTTGATGTTTGTGATGGTCATTTCCACAGTCTTGCCTTTAACCAGTTGTGCACCTAAGGTTCCTTTCTCTCCTACATAGATTGTTACATCGGCTGTCGGTTGAACCATCTCCATGTCGAACGTAAATGTGCCGTCGGCAGCAACCTTTAGGGGGTGGTACTGCGCATACATGATGTTTCCGTCGGGAGCGTAATTTAAGGCGATGTCTTCTTTAATATTCACCAGCTTGCCTTTCAGCAGTTGGGCCTGTACCAATAGAGGTGCACATATCATGCCCGCCATCAGCACCCATTTGATAATAGTTAAATGTCTCATAATTATTACAGAAATGATTTTTAGTTATATCTATAATACGCAATCTTCGGAATAATCTGTAACAAAAATACCGGTTTTTTCAGATTAATACTTGTTTTGTTAAATAAAATGTTTATTTTTGCGGACGAAAGTTATGATATGGTAAGAGAAGAGACGGTTTATACTGATTTTAAACAGGGTAAGATTGATTCGCTGTATGCAGAGATGTATGCACCGATGATGTCCTATGCTGCCCGTTTTCTTACCAACGACTATGCGATGATGGCCGAAGATACCGTGCAGGAAGCAATCATCAAAGCGTATCAGACTCGTGGTACATTCTCCACTCCCTACCAACTTAAATCATTCCTTTTTACTTGTATTCATAATAACTGTATCTCCGTATTACGGAAAGTAAGCAGTCATCAAAACTATGTCAGTCAACCGCAAGAGGTGATTGAGCAGGAGTTTTCTGCCTCGATGATTGAACAGGAGACCATCGAGATGCTGCATGCTGCCATCCGTGAACTGCCTGAGAAATACCAACAGTTGTTTGAATTGAATTACGAACAGGGACTGAAGAATGAGGAGGTGGCCCGACTCTTGGATATCTCTATCAATGGATTTAATAAGCGTAAGGCCAAAATGATCAGTCTGTTGCGTGAGAAATTCAAGGATCAAGAACTGATGCAGATGCTGATAACGGTGATGTTGGGATAGGGGATAATAAAACAAACGAAGAGATATTATCTATTATTTCTCGTGAATTCTCTCGAGAATTGGAGCGTAATACTCCCTTTTTGCCCGGCTTTTAAGCACTAAATCCCCTGAATTCTCTCGAGAATTCAGAAGGAGTGTATAGTTGATAGTGTATAGTGTATAGTTATGATTACCCTCAGGGACTGGTATGCGAAGCGGCCCTGTCCCTAAAATG
>JAFZPF010000087.1 GCA_017550455.1 Prevotella sp. | reverse complement strand
TTTTTATATTTTTGTAGTGGTATAGTAAATCAAAGAAAAGGTCATCCAATGAGTATTCGTTATAATAAAAACGAAGAAATACTAAATTCCTCATCCCATGCGGCAGGTATCCTGTTGGGTGTTATCATTGGTGTCATCTTTTTGGTGTGGTGCTTCCGCAGTGGTGATGGATGGGCAAGTACGGCCGTCATTCTCTACTTGGTAGGTATGCTCGGTTCGTATATTACCTCAACCGTTTATCATGCCTTACCCAAAGGGTGGCGTGCCAAGGCTGTCTGGCGGAAGTTCGACCATGCCGCTATCTATTGGCATATCGCCGGCAGTTATTCTCCGATTACATTGATAGCCATGCGTGAACAAGGGTATTGGGGATGGATCTTATTCTGTTTTGTTTGGTTATGTACCATCGCAGGGACGATTGTCAGTTTTATTAAGTTGAAAGAGCACAGTAATTGGGAAACTGCTTGTTTTGTGGCGATGGGGCTGAGTGTTCTTATAGCTTTCAAACCCTTGGTAGACAGTGTCAGTACGGCAGCTGTTATCTGGATTATTGCTGAGGGTGTATGTTATATCACCGGAGCTGTTTTCTATAGTCTGAACAAGATCCGCTATATGCACAGTGTATTCCATTTCTTTGTCTTGGCGGGCTCTGTCTGTCATATCATTGCTGTTTGGGATGTCCTTGTGTTATACCTGTAGCAGATGCTCGAAAAGTCTTTATAATAAACCTTTTGAGATGGAATTAAAAGTTATCGCATATTTTAAGTCACCGTTTTCCAGTAAGTTCGGTATTCCCCGGCAGAGTGGGTTGGTAGAGCAGGTTGAGGGGTCTATTGTTTTTGTACCTGAATGGCAGCGGGCAGAGGCCATCAGAGGGTTGGAAGAGTATGACTATCTATGGCTTTTGTGGGGATTTTCTGCTAATAAACATGAGGCTGTGGGTACCACCGTTCGTCCTCCTCGCTTAGGCGGTAACGAGCGGATGGGCGTGTTTGCCACCCGTTCTCCCTATCGTCCCAATCCTATCGGACTCTCGTCTGTACGTATTAAAAAGATAGAGATTGACTCTGTCAACGGACCGGTTATTCATGTCGTTGGAGCAGATCTGATGAATGGCACACCCATCTATGATATCAAGCCTTATCTGGAATATACCGACAGTCATACGCAGATACGGAGCGGTATGACGGATACGACATCCTGGATAAATCTGGAGGTTGTCATTCCTGATGACCTTGTTGAAGTCTTAGGTGAGGAATGTGAAGCATTGAGAGAAATCCTGGCTTTAGATCCACGTCCTCATTATCATACAGACAATTCACAGAAAGGACGTATTTATGGAATGCCTTTCAAAGACAGAGACATTCGTTTTACGGTGGAAGGAAATCGTCTAACTGTCGTGGAGGTTAAGTAGGAAGTGATAAACATTCATTACCGTTGATATAAAGCATAGGGAAGAAGCCATTCTTTTTGAAAAATTAACGTTCAGGGTTTTGAGGTTTTTTATTTACAATAAAAAGGTCGTTGTGCGTTAACAGATTGCAGATTGTAAGAAAAAGAAAGTTTTTTGTTGTCTTATGATAATTCGTTTTTGTAAGAATCGTTAAGAGTCGGCAAAAACCTGTGTTTTTCTGTTGGGAAATACATTTTTTATTTGTATTTTTGCCACATAAAAGGGATGCACCGATATTTATCATGGTTTATATTCGTTTACCGGAAGAAAAAGACCGTCGATTAAGTTTTTATCTGGCCATGGAAGAATATGTGGCCAGATATACAGATATCACCGATGCATTCTTTATGTGGCAGGTGCAGCCCAGTGTGATCTTTGGTCGTAACCAATTGATAGAGAGTGAAGTAAATATTGACTACTGTCGGTCGCATGGTATCCGGATGTATCGGAGAAAGAGCGGAGGCGGTTGTGTATATGCAGATATGAACAACATCATGTTTGCCTATATCACCAGTGAGGATAATGTCGGTTTTACTTTTTATCGTTATGTCAATATGGTGGTACATGTTCTCCGGCTGTTGGGCATTGACGCAAAAGCCAGCGGGCGCAACGACATAATGATAGGTGATCGGAAGGTGAGTGGAAACGCTTTCTACCATTTGCCGGGAAGAAGTATCGTCCATGGCACAATGTTGTACGACACGGATATGGAGAACATGGTGGGGAGCATTACTCCGAGCGATGCCAAACTGGTAAGCAAAGGGGTGAAGAGTGTACGTCAGCGTATCGCTTTGTTGAAAGATTATATTGATCTCGACCAGGCAGCTTTTAAACGGTTCGTCAAAGAACATCTCTGTACGGAGGAATATATGTTGACAGAACAGGATGTCCTCACTATCGAGGAGATGGAAAAGGAATATCTGTCGGATGCGTTTATCTATGGGAATAACCCGAAATATGCTGTGGTTAAGCGTGAGCGAATAGAAGGAGTTGGGGAACTGGAATTGAGGATGGAGGTAAGGAGTGGCATCCTGAAGAACATCAATATCCTTGGTGATTACTTCCTGATAGGTGACCTCAATGATATGCTCGATCGACTGAAAGATGTTTCCCTGGATGCAGAATCCTTAAATGCAGCACTGCCGGATAGTGTGGAAGACATCATCCGTGGACTGCAGAAAGAAAAATTGATAACATTGATTTTGAAATAATTATTAATAACCAAATAATCAAAAGAATGGAAAATAAAAGAACCTGTCTTTATGACAAACATGTGGCTCTGGGAGCCCTGATCAGTCCTTTTGGAGGATTTGACATGCCGATTCAGTATTCTTCAATCATCGAGGAGCACAACGCTGTCCGTCAGCACTGCGGTGTCTTTGATGTGTCTCACATGGGTGAGGTAACCGTGAAAGGTAAGGATGCTGAGAAGTTTGTAAACTATATCTTCACCAACGATGTGACTGACGCCCCAATAGGTAAGATTTATTATGGAATGATGTGTTATGAGAATGGTGGTACTGTTGATGATATGCTCGTTTACAAAATGGGTGAACAGCACTTCTTCCTCGTTCCCAATGCAGCCAATGTTGACAAAGACTGGGCTTGGATCCAGGAGAATGCCAAGGGCTTTGACGTAGAATTGGAAAACCTCTCTGAG
>JAFZPF010000086.1 GCA_017550455.1 Prevotella sp. | reverse complement strand
GTAGAGTCCATCATCGCATCAGCAACACCTGACAGTGTGTTGGTGGCTCCGGGACCACTGGTAACTAAAGCGACGCCTACCTTGCCACTCACCCGAGCAAACCCTTCTGCAGCATGGGCTGCAGCCTGTTCGTGACGAACCAAGATATGATCGAAAACCTTTTTCTCTCCTTGCGTGTAATCGTATAATACATCATATACAGGCATGATGGCTCCGCCGGGGTAACCGAAAATCGTCGTAACCCCTTCTGCCTGAAGAGCCCGCATCATTGCTTCCGCGCCTGTTATCCATTCTTTATCCATACTCCATCTACCTTAATAAAACCACCTGACAATACCATTCATCAACTGGTTAATCGATAATCCTCACACCACCCTTATCTGCAGAACTCACACTTTGAGCATATGCTCGCAAAGCCTTACTTACCACACGTTGACGCTTCAACGGCTGCTGTTCACGTGTAGCCAACTCTTCGTCGGTAAGTCGTACATTGATGGTTCTGCTTGATATATCAATCACGATGATATCACCGTCTTTTATCTTTCCAATATTACCCCCAGAGGCCGCCTCCGGAGAGATATGACCGATGCTCAATCCTGAGGTGCCACCGGAGAATCGTCCGTCGGTAATCAAGGCACACTCGGTACCAAGATGCATACTTTTGATATAACTCGTCGGATAAAGCATCTCCTGCATACCGGGACCACCCTTAGGACCTTCGTGAGTGATTACCACACAGTCACCACTCTTTACCATCCCTTCTAAGATTCCCTCGCAGGCATCTTCCTGAGAATCGAATACTTTTGCCGGACCCTCAAAATGCCAAAGAGACTCATCCACGCCGGCCGTCTTCACCACACAACCGTCTTGAGCAATGTTTCCGAATAAGACAGCCAAACCACCATCTTTCGTATAAGCATGTTCAATATCCCGGATACAACCGTTTTCCCTATCAATATCCAACGAAGGATAACGCTCTTGCTGGGACCCCATTTGGGTAGAGAACTTATAGGCGGGTGCCCCGAAATAAATATGTCGGGGATCATCCGGAGAATAACTAGATGAATCAAAAGCCTCTGTAGTAATGTCATATTGCTTTAACTGCTCTCCCAGTGTTTTCCCATCCACACGGATACAGTCTGTATTGATCAGTCCACCTCTCTCCAACTCTCGGATAATACCCAGGATACCGCCGGCACGACCACATTCCTGCACAGAATATTTCTGTGTGTTGGGAGCCAGCTTACACAGACAAGGTACCTTTCTTGACAACTGATCAATATCCTGCATCTTAAAATCTACACCAGCTTCCTGAGCCACGGCCAACAGATGCAGAACGGTATTCGTGCTGCCACCCATGGCGATGTCCAATGTCATAGCATTCAGGAATGCTTCACGAGTAGCAATGTTTCGAGGCAATACTTTTTCATCCCCCCGCTCATAATAGGCATAAGCATTCTCCACCACTTGACGTGCCGCTGCCTTGAACAGTGCTACACGATCAGCATGCGTGGCCAGGATCGTTCCATTACCAGGTAGTGACAAACCGATAGCCTCAGTGAGGGAGTTCATCGAGTTGGCTGTGAACATCCCTGAGCAACTGCCGCAACCAGGACAGGCACAGTGCTCAATCTCTCTGATCTCCTCCTCCGACATTTCCGGATCAGCACCTTTCACCATGGCGGTAATCAAATCAGCATTCTGTCCTCGCCAACGCCCTGCCTCCATCGGACCACCCGAACAGAAAACAGCAGGGATATTCAGTCGCATCGCTGCCATCAGCATACCAGGAGTTACCTTGTCACAGTTGGAGATACAAATCATAGCATCTGCCTTATGAGCATTCACCATATATTCCACGGAGTCGGCAATGATATCACGGGATGGCAAAGAATAGAGCATACCATCATGGCCCATAGCTATGCCGTCATCGATTGCAATGGTATTAAACTCAGCTGCATAACAACCCATGTTCTCTATCTCTTTCCTGACAATCTGCCCTATCTCATGCAGATGGGTATGCCCCGGAACGAACTGGGTAAACGAATTGACGATAGCAATGATCGGTTTACCAAACTGCTCCTGTTTCATACCTGTTGCCACCCATAAAGCACGGGATCCTGCCATCCTTCTACCCTCTGTGCATACAGCACTTCTCAGCTGATGTTTCATCTTTTTACCTTACCTTTTGAAAAATTAGCTGCAAATATAGTTAGATTTGTTCACTTTACCAACGATTCTTTGATATTTTTTGATAAAACATATAAATTTATAATTTAAAACAAGAATTATCTTTTGTTCTATAAGAATAAATCAAAACAAATAATACGTGATTTCATATTTTTAAAGAAAAAAACTGATTGTTATAGAGTTATTTTTCCCACAAATAAAGTAACTTTGCGGACAAATAACAACAACATGGGGAAAATTATCCTGATAACAGGTGGACAGCGCTCTGGCAAGAGTATTTACGCAGAAAGACTCGCTTTGAGTCTTTCTGAAAACCCTGTCTATATCGCCACCGCCCACATATGGGATGAAGAGTTCCGGCAACGTGTGAAAAAACATCAGGAACGACGTGGGGCACAGTGGTCAAACATTGAAGAAGAGAAATATCTCAGTAAGCATGATATCACTGGAAAAGTGGCGGTGATCGACTGCATCACTCTTTGGTGTACCAATTTTTTCTTCAAGCAGGGAGCACCGGAGTGGGAACAGCCAACAGTGGATCAGGCACTCAGAGAGATTACCGAGGAGTTCGACCGTTTTACACAACAAGAAGCTACCTTTATCTTTGTTACCAACGAGATAGGTAGTGGTGGTGTGAGTCCTGATCCTATCCAGCGACGTTTTACAGACTTGGAGGGTTGGATGAATCAGCATGTGGCAGCAAAAGCCGACGAAGTAGTGCTGATGGTCAGTGGTATTCCTGTAAAAATCAAAGGGTAGTCAAGCATACCCTATCCTTAAACCATTCAGTCATGAGAACATTCAATATTCAAAAGCCTAACGAAAAGATACTACCCCAGATCATCGATAAGATCGACAATCTTAACAAACCCAAAGGAGCTCTTGGAAGATTGGAGACATTGGCGGAACAGATATGTTTGATCCAACAGACATTATTGCCTACCCTACAGCATCCCTGTCATCTGCTCTTCGGTGGTGACCATGGCATAGAACGAGAGGGAGTAAGCGTTTCTCCCCGTGATGTCACTTGGCAACAGATGCTTAACTTCACCCGTGGAGGAGGTGGCGTGAATATGTTCTGTCGGCAACATCACTTCACTTTGTATATCATAGACATGGGGGTGGATCACGATCTGACAGATAATCCTGATATCATCAACCGTAAGGTAGCCCATGGCACCCGAAACTTCCTTTACGAGCCAGCCATGACTGAGGAAGAGTTCCAACAAGCCATTGAGACAGGATGTGAGATGGTTGACCGTTGTTATGATGATGGTTGTAACATCATCTGTATGGGCGAGATGGGAATCGCCAACACCTCACCTTCTAGTATCTGGATGCATCTCTTTGGTAATATACCCCTCGATGCGTGTATCGGTGTTGGTGCCGGACTTAACGATGTCGGTCTTCAACATAAAAGGGAGATCCTACATAAGGCAGTAGCGAGGTTTAATACCAATAACAATACCGATACTGAGTACATCATCCGTTACTTCGCAGGATTTGAGATGGCAGGAGCAATCGGTGCCATGCTGCGTGCTGCGGAAAAAGGAATGATTGTCATGGTGGATGGTTTTATCATGACCGCCTGCATGTTGGCAGCTTCAAGATTATATCCTGAGATACTCCGTTATGCGGTCTTCGGACATTGCGGTGATGAGGGAGGTCACCGTAAGATGCTTGACCTGATGCATGCCCAACCACTCTTGCAACTGGGACTTCGTTTAGGTGAGGGCACCGGTGCGCTCTGTGCATATCCCATCATTGAGAGTGCCGTACATATGGTTAACGAGATGAACAACTTCCAGAATGCAAACATCACCAAGTACTTCTAAAGTGAAGAGTGAAGAATTATTTTGTAAAGATTTGATTGTACAATCATTAAGATTATGGAAATAAATATTGATCAGACACGATGGTGGCAACGCATATATGCGGCATTCATCTTTTTCACACGGCTGCCGCTATGGCGATTGTACGAACCACCGAAGGAATGCTACAGGTCGGTTGTTGAGCACTGGCCATTGACAGGATGGCTCACTGGAGGAGTCATGGCACTCGTCCTTTATTTTGGCAACATGCTCTTCCCATGGGCTGTTACCGTACTGCTCGCCATCCTCGCAAGAGTATTACTCACAGGTGCCCTCCATGAAGACGGTTTAGCCGACTTCTGCGACGGCTTCGGCGGTGGGGGGAATAACCGCGAGCGGATTCTTTCCATTATGAAAGACTCACATATTGGCACCTATGGTGTAATCGGACTGATCATTTATTTCTCCATGCTCTACCTCTGTCTGTCACAATTGTCACCGCTCATGGCTGCCTTGGTGGTTTTTGCCGGTGATGCTTACAGCAAACTACTGGCCGGACAAATCATCATGTTTCTGCCCTATGCCCGTACGGAAGCAGACAGCAAAGCACATAACATCTACCGAAAACTCAGTGTCAAGGCTGGCATCAGCCTTTTTCTGCAAGGCATACTCCCACTCTGTATGTTTCTCTATCTTACCCATCAGGAGGCACATCTGCGCTGGGATCTGCTCATCTTCATTCCTTGTATCGTGATGTATTTCCTCTATTATATGATGCACCGCAAAATACATGGATATACCGGTGACTGCTGCGGTGCCTTGGCCCTACTCATCGAACTTTCATTCTATCTCACTATAATAACAATGTTTTAACATGGAAGTGGTTCTTGTAAGACATACCAGTGTAAAAGTGCCCAAGGGAACATGCTACGGATGGAGTGATGTGCCCCTTGCTGATACATTCATCGAAGAAGCTACTCGTACAAAAAGTCAATTGGATGACATCATCTTCGATAAGGTATTTTCTTCACCACTGACACGTGCTTACCGGCTGGCGACATTCTGCGGTTATCCTGATGCAACTTTCGACGAACGACTGAAAGAGATGAATATGGGCGACTGGGAAATGCGCACTTTTGAGGAGATAGAGAAAAACGATCCGCATATCCAAGAGTGGTTCGACGATTATATGCACGAGCCTACTACTAATGGGGAGAGTTTCCCTGAT
>JAFZPF010000085.1 GCA_017550455.1 Prevotella sp. | reverse complement strand
AATACGTATATTGCCAGTATCTTAGCTATCACGGAGAATCATCTTGCTCCTGTTTTGGTGGAACCACGGATAGACACTTTCCAGATTGATGACACACTGATAGAAGAGAAGATAACCTCTAAGACACGGGCTATCATGCTCGTGCATCTTTATGGCAAATGTGCTTATACTGAGCGGATTGCACAACTTTGTGATAAATATCATCTCTTGCTCATAGAGGATAATGCACAGGCGCATGGCTGTTGTTTTGAAGGGAGGAAGACCGGTTCTCTCGGACACGCTGCAGGACATAGTTTCTATCCAGGAAAAAACTTAGGTGCTTTGGGTGACGGCGGGGCTGTCACTACCGATGATGAGCAGTTGGCAGAAGTGGTAAGGGCATTAGGTAACTACGGCTCTTCCAAGAAATATCATTTTGAGTATCTCGGTAGGAACTCCCGACTTGATGAAATCCAAGCGGCAGTATTGCGTATCAAACTGAGGCTTTTGGATCAGGATAACCAACGGCGACAAGAGATAGCCTTGCGGTATATTCAAGAGATTGACAATCCTCAGCTTCGGTTCCCTTCAGAAGAGTTTGTACACAACAGTGTCCATCATATCTTCCCTGTCTTATGCGAGCGTCGTGATCAACTGCAGGCATATCTTTGTGAGCATGGGGTTGAGACAATTATCCATTATCCCATACCTCCCCATCAGCAACCGTGCTATGCTTCTTGGAACACTTATCGTTTACCGGTGACAGAGCAGATACACCGTCAGGAACTGAGCATCCCACTGCATCCGTTGCTTGCAGAGGAAGAGATAACGACCATTATTCATCTCCTTAATAAGTATCAGTGATTTGTACTATCGTGCACCAGTATGGATTAGTCGAGTATTGGTGATAGATACCAGACTAATTGAGTACTGATTAGTCGAGTATTAGTGATAGATACTGGACTAATTGAGTACTGATTAGTCGAGTATTAGTGATAGATACTGGACTAATTGAGTACTGATTAGTCGAGTGAGAATCATTGGTACTGTAGGGTGTGATTGTAGTTCCTATGATCTAAAAGCAAAAACTCCAGTCTCAGTTACTACTTCAACTTGAATCTATAGCCGAGTGTGAGATTCAGACAACGGTTATGGAAAGAGGAAAGATCGGGATTGTCACAGACATCTGTCAAACCGAAATAGTAAAGGATATTTAAAGAATAGTTCATGTATTCGTAGGTTAATCCTAAAGGAATACCGAAATCCATCGTTTTACATACCTCTTTGCTGGTGAGTGTTGACATACTGTATGTATAGGGTTCTATAGTTCCTAATGAATGGGAAGGATGGAAACTTGTTGTTTGTTTGGAATTAAATAATTCCAGACTCATCTCGTTGTTTAAGTTGAAACCGAACTGGGCTCCGATTCTAAAGGAGAAATATTTGAAGGCGGGGATATAAAAGTTAGCCATCAATGGCAGGTACACATACGAACAAGTCAGTTTACCAGTTACCCATGACACATCAATGGAGCTTTCTCCCGTTTGGCTGATGATGGATTTATTTAGTTGACCGTCAAACTTTGCTCCTTGTTGTGAGTACAGAGCACCCAATGAGATGCCCAGAATAGGACTTACCCCATATTCCAATTCAGCTCCGGCAGTAAATCCCGCACGGTATTTATAGAAATCATCTGAACCAGCTAAGGTAGAGAGGTTCACACCTGCCAACGGCTTGACAGAGAACTGTCCTTTCTCATTTTGTGCACTCATGGTCATAGCCAGACTAACTAATAAAAAAGATACGATTATTTTTTTCATGTTTTTGTTTTCATTTTTAGTTTCTGTTGCAAAGATATTCTTTTTCAACATTTCTTGCAAATATTTTCAGAAGATTTTGGTGGATACAAATAGTATTGTTACTTTTGCATGTTCAAAAATAGATTTTAATTATTCGACACATGAAACATTTTTTTCTTTCAGTTTGTTTGTTGATGGTTGCTCAGGGTGCTATGGCATTCCAAGGACCGGTACAGGATTCACTGAATGTGGTAAACAGGAAGCCGGTACAACACACATTATCAATAAACTATGATTTAGGGTGGATCACATCGAAGGTGGCTGATCCTATGTCAAGTCGTGAATATTCCTGGCGTACCGGTCAGGGAGTACATGCAGAATATACCTGTGTCTTCTCCAAAGGGATGGGATTTGGTTTGATGGGAGATCACAGTTTTACAGATTTCCCTTCTTCGGGAATCACCCTTGATTATCTTGCCCCTGAGTTTGCCATGCGTGGCGGTAAGAACAAATGGCAGTTTTGCATGGCTGCCGGTCTGGGCTATGCGCATTATAAAGATGATTATGGCTATGATGCCAAGTCGGGCATTGGAGCACACTACTCCATTGGTGCTGAGTATCTATTGACTCGTCATATCGGTGTGGGTGCAGATATGTTTGTCGTTAATACGTATTTTGGAAAGGATAAGAGTGGCTACTATGACTACAATGCCATCAATCGTTTCTCATTTCTTGTAGGTTTAAGATTCCATCTGTAATTTAGTAGTATGATGAAAAGAATAATTCTTTTATTGTTGGTGTTTTACCAACTGACAGCCAGTGCACAACTGAAATACTGTGTAGGTCCTCAGGAGTATGGGGCAGGAGAGTGGATTGAGCTTAATGTGCCCATCCAAGTTGATCATCGTTCTAAGGAACAGAAATGGTGGTGGGGCGGTAGTGAGTTTAAGTTTATTACCGAAGACAAGAAAACCGATAAGATGCTCCGTAACGATGCCTTTGTTATTATGTATCAGGATAGTCTGTACGTTAACTGCAAGCGATTAAGAAGTAACGAGACGCTTGGAAAACGCCCCTTCGGCACAGGGTATACCAAAGCCTTTCCAATAAGTGATGGTAATCTTCTTGTAGTATATCCGCCAGTATCGTCTGGGAATGCAATCTTGGGAACTTCCGTTCTTTTCGGTGTTGTTGCCGGCATTGCCGTTGCCGGGGCTGTTTCCGGCGATGTGCTGAAGAATATGGTTTGTTACCTGGTTCGTACCGGTTCACTTTCCGGAGACAAGAACGTGAAGGTTCTTCGGGTCGATACTGAACTGATGGAGAAACTGTTGGCAGATGATCCTGACATGTTGAATGAGTATAAGTCGGTCAAGAAAAAGAAAGCGCGCGAGAGCGCTGCCAATACCCTTGACATCTTCACGCGTAAGGGATGGATAAAGAAATAAGAAATGGGATGTGCGGCGGCACATCCCATTCTTATTAGATTTATTATTCGTCTTACTCTTTTTACGCATCGTAATCAATTCAACAGGGGATCGATGGAGTCTGGGGTTACGAACGGGTTGAAAGTGCTTTCCTCTTCCATGAACACTCTTGACTTTTTGATACTCTCCAACATTGCTATTCTCTTTGCAATGGTTTCTTTGTTTAATACATTTGTTCTCATAATCTTTTATTTTTTTGTTATTATTTCTTTGTTTCTATTGCAAAGATATAACCGATTCTGTCACTCGCATTTTTTTTGTGTGTTTTTCTGTTGATGTTGTATGGACAAGGAGATGGCTGTTGGACATATCGTAGAAAATGCTGAAAAAACTGTCCAATGAGTTTATAATATTATGAGATTATGAGTGGTAGGGATAGGGTTTACCCTTACCCGAAAGAATCAGGATCGGGTAAACAAGAATGAATTGATGAATTACTTACTCACAAAAAAAGAGGGCACTTGCGTGTCCTCTTTAATGGAATGGAATAGTTATGCTAGTCATCCATGTCGAGATCTACGGGCAGACCGTCACCGTTGAATTCGATCTCCATCCGGTTGTCTAACGTTACATTATACCTTGTCTTGAACAGACTACGTTCTTTCTTTATCAAAAGAACTTTTGTATCGGGCTGGTTCTGCTCAATATAAGCCTTGGCTGCAGGAGGAAGTTCACTCTCGGGAACGACACTATCAAAATCACAACTGCTGAGCAGCATGAAGCCAGCCATAACAATGATTAGTCTAAAATACTTCATCTTTATTACGGTAATAATAATATGGTAGCACTACGGGCAGCCTGAGCACCCATGACAAGCACTTGAGCGATATCGGCAGTCTTTGAAGGACCGCTGATAAATGTTCCGTAGCCATCGTATTTCTCATCGAAACGGATACGTTTGTAGGCCTCGTGCATGTTATTGACAATCTCAGACTTCTTTAAAAGAATGACAAGGTTCTCAGAGATAAAACAAACAGCTTTCTCCACCATCGTCTGAGGCACCCATACGCAGGCATTCTCAGCAACACCGAATACACCTTTGATAACACCTACATCCGTGCCATTCAAAGCCTGTGGCGAACCGATGGTGTCAGGATTACGGGTGGCGATAGTCACTTCCGGCAGGTTACTGGCAATCTCTTTGGCATCCGGGTACAACTCCTTGATGATCTCATTGATGTCTTTACCCGGTTCTACTGTAACCACCTTACCGCCAACCATCTCAGTCATTGAGATAAACTGAGCCAGCGGGTCAGGATAGGTAATGCCCTTGATATCCGTAAGGTCGGGCATGTCGTACCTTTCTTTTATATTTGCTCTGTACTTTGACAGAATATCTTCTTTCTTACTCATTGTCAGATAATTTGATTATTTAACTTTACCTTTTTTCCACAATTCCTGGAAGGAGTTCTTCGGGAACTTCATCATCTTGTGTCCACCCTGTGCCCATGGGTTGAGTCCGCAGTTCATCATACCGCTGGGAACCCAATTGGCCATCGGTGCAAACTTCATGGCGGTGTTATACATAGCACTGCTGCCATAGAGCATCTTCATACCCTTACACATCAGTTTCTTTTGTGGATTTGCTGTTCCGAAGTCATCCAGGTTTTGGCGCCACTGATAGATCTGATCACCAAGGTTGATCTTCACGGGGCACAATGTCTGACAACTCAGACAGAGCGTACATGCCGATACGTTGCCACTATGTGCCTGAGGATCACGCAACATACCGAGGTTGATACCGATAGGACCGGGGATGAAGTAAGAATAGCTGTAACCACCGGAACGGCGATATACCGGACAACTGTTCATACAGGAACCACAACGGATGCACTTCAGTACTTCCCAGTGCTCAGGATCTGCGATGAAGTCGCTACGACCGTTGTCCACAAGGATGATATGCATCGGGGCTGCTGTAGGACGAGCCTTACGGAAATGTGAGGTAAAGGTAGTGGTGGGCTGTCCAGTACCTGCACGACAGAGCATGCGCTGGAACACAGCCAGACAGTCGTAGTTGGGAATCACCTTCTCCAATCCGATGGCTGCGATATGTAGTTTCGGGCAGGAGGTGCTCATATCAGCATTACCCTCGTTGGTACAAACCACGATGTCACCGGTCTCGGCAATACCGAAGTTGGCTCCCGTCATTCCCGCATCGGCAGTAAGGAACTCATTACGCAAACTCAGACGTGCCATGTATGTAAGGTAGGTTGGATCGTGATTACCTTTCTCTGTACCCAGTTTCTCCTCAAACAGTTCACCTACATCATCATGATTCAGGTGAATAGCTGGCATCACGATATGGCTGGGTTTCTGTCCTTTCAACTGGATGATACGCTCACCCAAGTCGGTTTCTACCACCTCGATACCATGCTCCTCAAGGAATGGATTCATCTCACACTCCTCGGTAAGCATACTCTTACTCTTAACGATCTTCTTCACTTTGTGCTCGGTGAGGATCTCAAGAACAATCTTGTTGAACTCATCGGCATCCTTGGCCCAATGAACGATACATCCGTTTTTCTCTGCATTGGTAGAGAACTGCTCCAGATATTCATCGAGATGGGTTACGGTGTGGCGCTTGATGGCTGAGGCTTTCTCACGTAACTGCTCCCATTCCTCCAGTCCATAGGCCATATTGTCTCTCTTTGTGCGCACCGACCAGAATGTTGCGTCGTGCCACTTCGCATATTTTTGGTTCTTTAAGAACTCTTGTGCTGCTTTTGAATGTGCTGTACTCATAAATTATACGTTTGTTAAGTTGGCGAGTTAACAAGTTAACAATATGTCAAAATAACGAGTTAATACCCTAAACTCTAAACCCTAAACTCTAAACCATTTACAGTCCTGCTGCCATGATCTCTACTGCATGTTTGAACTGAATCTTCATGCCTTGTTTCTTGGCAACACCTTGCATATGCATCAAGCAAGAGCAGTCGGGACCAGTGATATACTCAGCACCGGTAGCCATGTGACGCTCTACCTTGTCTTTACCCATTTGCTCACAGATGGCGGTCTCTTCAATAGAGAACATTCCACCGAATCCGCAGCATTCATCAGGACGCTCAGGCTCTACGACCTCACAGCCCTCAACCAGTTCCAGCAGATCCTTGATCTTATTAAACTTTGTGATATGCTCCTCAGAAGGAGAACTGAGTCCTAACTCACGTACACCGTGGCAGGAGTTGTGAAGACTTACCTTGTGTGGGAACTTACCGGGAAGGCTCTTTACTTTCACTACATCGTGCAGAAACTCCACCACATCCATGATTTTATCGGAGGTAACACACTCATGCTTGCCTTTCAACAGGCGGGGATAATTAATCTTGACGAATGCCGTACAACTCACAGAGGGAGCTACCACATAGTCGAAGTCCTTGAATTTGTCTTCAAACTTTTCAGCCAGGGGAACTGCCATCTTCTCAAACCCCGCATTGGCCATAGGCTGTCCGCAGCAGGTTTGATTCAACGGATATTCCACATCCAGACCAAGACTTTTTAAGAGCTTGTAGGTGGCGACACCGACTTCTGGGAAGACAGCATCGACGTAGCAGGGAATAAATAAACCGATTTTCATGCTATTATTATTGTTCGCTTAATAAGTT
>JAFZPF010000084.1 GCA_017550455.1 Prevotella sp. | reverse complement strand
CACAAACGAAGAGAAACCGCGACGATTCTGGAAAAGAATCACCTGTTCTCCACGCTCCAAGGCCTTACGCATGGCAGCCAGCAAGACAGGAGAAAGTGTTCCTTTCATCATCTTACGGCGACGCAAATCTTTCACATCCACCACCTGTATCTCCGGCAAGCGGATATCCTGATAACGCGATAAGAGTTGTACAAAACCATATTTTCCCGTCTTCGCATTGTAGTATGACTCCATGGAAGGGGTTGCAGAACCTAAGAGGGTCTTAGCGCCATACATCTGGGCTAAGACGATACCGGCATTCCGCGCATGATAACGGGGTGCCTGCTCCTGTTGCTTAAAGGATGTCTCATGCTCCTCATCGACAATCACCAATCCTAACCGTTGGAAGGGGAGGAAGAGTGCCGAGCGAGCTCCGAGGATGACATCATACGGATGGGCCGACAGTTGTTTCTTCCATATCTCCACCCTTTCGGCATCACTGTACTTCGAATGATAGATACCCAGACGGTTGCCAAACACTTTCTGCAAGCGCTCACGCATCTGCACGGTAAGGGCAATCTCCGGTAAGAGATAAAGCACCTGTTCTTTCCTTTCAATTGCTTGTTGGATGAGATGGATGTAAATCTCTGTCTTGCCACTGCTGGTCACGCCATGGAGTAGTACGACATTCTTTTTCAGGAAAGAGAACTGTATCTGATTATATGCCTCTGTCTGTGCAGGGTTCAATGGATGGATATTCTCAGGATGAGGTTCGAGATCACTGTTCAGTCGCCCCACCTCTTTCTCATAAGTATATAAGAACCGCCTGTCGAGAAGACTCTTGATTATCGTAGGAGAACATCTGCTGGTATTGATAAGTTCCTCACGGGTAATCTCCACGATAGGATCATGCCCTTGCTCATCAAGGGTATCCCAATGGCTCATCTCTAAAAACTCATAGAAAGCCTTTCGCTGTTTTTCAGCCCGCTGCAACATGTCCATCACGATATGTAGTGACTGCACTTGTTGCAGGTTCTCAGGCAACCCCACATATTGTTCCGTCTTAGGTTTATAGACTCCCACCGTCTTCAGTCCTAATGGCAACGCCGCATTGCACACCTCTCCTATCGGCGAGAGATAATAGTCGGCTATCCACTGCCAGAGAGCGAGTTGCCGCCCAGTGACCATAGGTTGTTCATCGAGCACCTCAATAATCGGTTTTACTGTGAAGTCGGGCTTCCTCTCATGGATATATACCGCCACCGCCACATAACGCTTGCTCTTCCCTAACGGAACCAGCAGGCGCATACCTTTCTTCACGGATGCACTCACATGGTCCGGCAGTGCATACGTAAACATCCCTTCTAAAGGCAACGGTAAGATTACATCCACGTATTTCATATCTTTCTGCGATCTTCTGCAAATTTAGGAATAATTTTCGAATTACTAAAGACGAATTACATATAAATTAAGAGAAGAATACCAAGGCTGGCTATAATATCGTTTTCTCCAAATCATCAATGGATGGTAACTCTGATTTTAGTTCCTCAATCATCTTATTTGTCTGATACTCCGCCACTCCCAACGGTTGTGTCATACCCCGAAGTGCATATTCAACCTTTGTATTATTCTTTGTGCGACATAGCAACAGACCTATCGTCGGTTTGTCTTCAGGCATCTTTAACAAATCGTCAATGGCAGAGATATAATAGTTCAGCTTGCTCAGAAACTCTGGTTTAAAATCTACGACCTTCAATTCTATAGCAACATAGCAATGTAGACGAGTGTGATACATCAGCAAATCAACTTTACTTTCTTCACCAGCAATAATCAGATGATATTGATGACCAATATAAGAAAAACCTTTACCTAACTCCAAAAGAAAATCTGTCACCTTATTTGTTAATTGTTCTTCAAGATCTTGCTCTCGCTTCACTCTCGTCATATCCACAAATCCAAGATTATACGGGTCTTTAAAAGCTGCTTTCGCCAAATCACTATTAACTGGCGGCAAGGTTGTATTAAAGTTGTTTGGGAGAGTCTGTGCCTTAGTATGATAGTTATCCGCTATCTGCATCAGCATAATATCTCGACTCCACCCATGAATAGCTGCTTCTGTCATGTAAAAAGTTCTTAATACTGTGTCTTTAACCTTCGAAAACATGGAAATATGATGATACCACGTAATTTGTGCAAGCGGTACTTGCACAAAGTCTCCGTCCGCAGACACTGTGAATTTTGCAAATCGCGATTGTAAAAAAGGCATTTCTTGAATTTGTGCAAGTGGTACTTGCACAAAAGGAAAATCAGGATATTCATCAGCAAATTGTCGCATATATTGGAGATTGCGAATAGAATATCCACTATCGCCATTATACCGCTTTTGCAAATCTGTCGATAGTTGGTCTATGACCTTTGAACCCCAGCCTTGTTCTTTCTGTTTCGTAATGATATTATTACCCAACCACCAATAATGTTGAAGCGTTGCCGCATTCAGTTGCATTACTGCTTTCAACCGTTGCTTATCTATCTCACCAATAAGGTGCTGCAACCACAACTGATATTCCTTATTGTCAATGATATCCAATGCTTGTTTGCTAATATTCATATTGTATTGTTTTTAGATAGTATTATCTTTATCTCCGACTCCTTATAAATTGTTGATAGATGCCGCCAAATATGTTCTAATGACATCTTCTGCAAATTTAGGAATAATTTTCGAATTACCGCCAGTGTTGCTAAAGATTTTAGTTTGATAATGACAACCACCCGAAGTCAGGCTGCCGGGTAGGGATAAACCCCACCCCTTCTGGCGGGTCATTTTAAATAAATATTTCGGAAGAAAAATTCAAAATGCTCTTCATCTTCTACGAAAATAGGGTTAATCGATTACGAATCAATTTGTTACTGTTTTTCCATCTTCTACGAATTGTAAATAAGCGTTTTATGCGTCAATTATTTTATAAATAACTAGTGAACAAGTATAATAGGTAATGACATATCAGTTGACCTAGAGTACTGAATTATTATAAAGTAGGGGCGTACTTGATTTGCGCCTGCCTGTACATTAGAGCACTGAAAGTGCGTCAGAACATAGGCAGGGGTGAAGCAATGCGTAACCCCTGCGAAAAAGGGATGTTGGCACATGACGCTGAAAGCGTCAACGCTCAGTAGCCGCGGGTCGAAGACCTGCGGAAAACAACGCAACAACGAATATGCACGCTGAAGGCGTGCCCCCATAAATATTGATGGGCAACCCCTCCAAGGTTGGATAATTGTTAGGACATCTTATCCGTAGGTCGTGCCGACCTACGGCTATTGAGCGGTAACCGCGTTGCGGTTATGCAGTTATTAAGTACACATTCATGCCAATTATATTATCGCCTTATTTTATGGTAATGATATATCATTGCCATAATGAAAGTATAACTTTACACAAGAAAGTTCCGATTTGTGTTGTTTTCAACACTTTTCGGAACTATTTTGTGTAAATATTGGTTTTTGTGAAATATTTCGCTAAGATATTTAGCTGTTCAAAACAACACAGATAAAGAGAGTTGCCACATCTTATCTTTCGAGTGGGCATGGAAGGTTTTGTCAACGGTTTCTTTCCATTCCACGTTACCGGTGTTATCAATGGGAATACCGTAGTTGACAGCCAACTGAAAGTTACTGAGGGTGACACCACCCCCTACATTAATACTGAGATACGACTCTTTCAGTTTCCAGTTGGCATCATGAAAAGAGAAGTCTTTCTCACCCAACTGGAATGACACTTGAGGTCCTGCAGCAACGAAGATACCTAAAGGACCGATAACGGAGAAGTCCTTACGCAGATACAGAGGGATATCGAGTGTTTTCTGATGAATCTTATCCTCATTGACAGCCAAGGTCTTACGGTCGTTGTATAAGGCAGCAAGATCCACGTCGAGACCCACAATGGGAACATGAATGAGGATGTTTGGCCCCACGAAGAAACCCTCCCGGTTTTCGCTCTTGAGCATATCATGACCGAAAGGATAGTCAACTAGATTCACACCACCTTTCACGCCAAAACGTAAAAGATGGTCTTTGTGCTGTGCCTGTGCGCTGGTAAGCGTCAACAGACAGATGCAGAGAAGTATCGTCCGTATATTATAGTTCATTTTCTTACTAAGTTCTTTTTCTCTGTACCGACAGAGAAAAGCAACCAAAAAGAGAACTCGCTATCGCAACATTATTATAAATGCAATCGGGCTTCTTAATGTCTCTCCCTCCGAACCGATACACGGGGACTGGATGATGAGGAAGAGGAAGACTTTGCTGGTTTCGATGCTTTGACTTTCGTCTTACTGTCTGAAGCCACCTTACGTGTTTTCTTCGCTTCCTTCTTTGCCTTAGGTGTCTCTATCTTGGCGATGCTGTCGAGCGAGTCTTTCTTTGCCGGATCACCCCAGATATTCTTCTCGAAGTCGACCAATTCCTTCTCAATACGTTTCTGTTCAGCGGTGAGCGCCTCCTCTGTATTGCAATACTGTGCCAAGGTCTGTCCCAGCATGTTGGTCGTCTTATAGATCTTACCACGATACATGTTCTTTGTGAAGTAGTCGTCCACACTCATCGTGGCAGCATTATTACGGTTGCTCGTCATAATCATCTGCTTACTGATGAAAGGAGCCAAGTCATCGTATTTCACCCAGAACAACGGATACTTAGCAGCCCCATCGCCGAAATCATCTTCCCGGCTCATGATCGGACAGAGAGCGATCACCTTCGTATGGAAAGAGGAATTCGACTGATCGTAATAGGCACTCTCCTTGATATAATAAGAGGTGACCTCGCGTGAAGGAATATCACTGTTGTCCAGATGCACACGACCATCCACCCGCTCATAGTAGATATGATAATTATCCAGGAAAGCCAAAGGCTTCACCCGGGATGAGTCGCTGAACACCTCATTACCATCCAACCGATACTCGTAAGCCTTGATCTGACCCGTCATCATCAGTTTGAAGATATAGGTAAACAGATTCATCTGAGTGCCTATCGGTTCTACGGGATAGTACAACCCGGAGTTTGCCTCCGTATTTAGGTCGAGCTCACGGTAGATATCACGCCGCCACACCACATCCTCCGACATGGAAGCTGCTGTAGGGAATGCCACCCTTGCACGAGTGGTGAGGTTCTCCGCATTCGACTGTCTTTGTTGCTGTGCCTGTCGACGGGATGCCGGCTGAGCACTCATCCCAACGGTCACACACACGATTGATAATATCAATAATATTCTTTTCATCTTTTTATTAGTTGACAAGTAAACAAGTAAACGAGTTGACAAGTTATTACTCTAAACTATGAACACTAAGCCCTAAACTCTTAACAATGAACTATGAACTACTTCACGATTACTTCCATAGAGCCCGGCAGTGTACGGGTGATACCGTCGGGACCGATAGCTGTTACACGGTTAATATAGAAACGACGGTTACGAGCCAGTTTGCGGAACGTCTCCTTCTGTCGTTCAGAGAATGAAGCCCCACTGCTGACGATCGGAACGGCATTACCCATATTATCGAAGAATACCGTCTCGAAGCCCGTCACCTTAAACTCAATATCCAACAAGCCATCATCGATAGCTGCACGAATACCGTTGACTGACATCAGAGAAGCCTTTGCCAATCCGCCACCCTTGAAACGGTTGTCGCCAACCACCATATAAGCGGTAGGATCAGGCAGTTTTCTCACTTTGAACGTTACCTGTGCCATCTGACGGGTCTTACCCTTGTCATTGGCTGTCACCGTAAACGTCACATCCTTACCTACAGCAGAAGGCACTGCCACATAATGACCGTTACCCTTTGAGGTCAGGGAACCGCCGCTCATGGATACAGACACCGCATTGGATGGCACACCCGGCACACTCACACTCATCGGGTTGGAATAACCTGCATACAGCACATTCATCAGGTCGGCAGCCACGGTAGCGCCCATAGGTGCCGGTATCACACTGTATTTCTGGAGGAAGTCACGACGGATATCCTCACCGGCAGCATTTCTGGTGATCAGATAACCGCCGAACGAATGTTCACCCACACTACCGGCCGTAAAAGCATATCTGCCGTTTTGCGTGTTGATACGTGTACCGTTGACATAGATCTCCGGTTGCATGGTCGTATCCACGGCAGCCATCACGATCTGTGCAGAGAACTGTTCTCCCGGATACAGTGTTGTCTTCTCGGGGAT
>JAFZPF010000083.1 GCA_017550455.1 Prevotella sp. | reverse complement strand
TATTCCCGATACATGGGAGCAGGCGAATGGACTGAATCCCAATGATGCTACTGACGGAAGAGTTATTGGAGACGATGGCTATTCCCCAGTGGAACGTTATCTGAACAGTCTCGTAGAAAACATCACCAACCAACAGAACAGCAATGGTACTGTGATGGGAAGCATTGAAACAGCAGAGGAAGAATCCGAAAAGAAAAGTTATGAGCTGTCAATGTTGACACATGGTAGTGATGAAACTAAAACTCTTTGGGGATTTGATGGAGGATTTACCATTTCGAACACAAAAGATAAAGGGTATAGTACAGGAAAGGAAAACGGTATCAAATATTCAAGTGGTGTACAATATACCATAATTATTCCCGAAGGACTCTCTGTTTCTGCCATAGAGATAAAAGGATATGACAATTACGCAGAAGTAGATTCATATCTTGGAGAACTTAATGGGGTAACATATCCATCCACCGATTATGTCTTTCCCCAAAAGGTCGGTGACACATATACTGTTAAGTCATACAAAATCACACTTGCGACACCTGCTACCAGCAAACTCACATTTACCCCACAAGGAAAACAAGTGGTATGGGTGATAACCTTGGAAACGACAAAGAGCACAACAGGTATTCAGCATGTTGCATCGTCACAGATAGACTCAGACAAGATCTATAATCTTCAAGGAGTAGAAATAAAACAGCCTCATCAGGGTGTATATATTAAGAATGGTAAGAAAATAATTGTTAGATAATATGAGAATACGAACACTTTTCGTCATGATCTTCATGACTATTGCAGCGTCTGCTCAGCAATATCCCTATCAGAATCCTCAACTTAGTGCTGCGGAAAGGGCTGCCGACCTTTGCTCACGACTGTCGTTGGAGGAGAAAACGAAGTTGATGATGAACGAGTCTCCGGCCATTCCCCGTTGGGGAATACCTCAGTTTAACTGGTGGAATGAGGCACTCCATGGTGTAGGCCGCAATGGTTATGCTACAGTCTTTCCCATCACCATGGCAATGGCAGCCACTTGGGATCATCCTTTAGTAGAACGTATTTTTACAGCAGTGAGTGATGAGGCAAGAGCCAAGAATGCGTTAGCCAAGAAAAACGGAGAGATCAAGATCTATCAGTGTCTGTCATTCTGGACCCCGAACATCAACATTTTCCGTGATCCTCGGTGGGGTCGCGGTCAGGAGACATACGGTGAAGACCCCTATCTTACCTCTATGATGGGCTGTGCTGTAGTACGTGGATTGCAAGGACCGGAGGACACAAAATATCGTAAGTTGTTAGCCTGTGCCAAGCACTTTGCAGTTCATAGTGGTCCAGAATGGAACCGTCATCAGTTTAATGTAGAGAATCTTCCTGAACGTGATTTATGGGAAACCTATCTGCCTGCTTTTAAGTCGTTGGTACAGGATGCCCATGTGGGAGAGATCATGTGTGCATACCAACAGATTGACGGTCAACCCTGCTGTGGTAACAACCGTTATCTACAACAGATTCTTAGAGAGGAATGGAAATTCCCTGGACTGGTGGTGAGCGATTGTGGTGCCATCGGCGATTTCTGGCGTCCTAACCGCCATAACTATGTAAAAACGCGTGAAGAGGCTGCAGCAAAAGCCGTTATCAGCGGTACCGATATAGAATGTGGAAGCGACTATAAGAGTCTGCCACAAGCACTGGAAGCTGGTTTTATCACAGAACAGCAGATGGATGTGAGTATAAGACGACTGTTACAAGCTCGCTTTGAGTTAGGTGACTTCGATCCTGATGAGATGGTGCCTTGGACAAAAATTCCTGCCAGTGTCATTGCCAGTAAGAATCACAAGCAATTGGCGCTTAACGCTGCAAGGGAATCGATGGTATTGCTGAAAAACGATGGTACACTACCTCTCTCTCCCTCACAGAAGATTGTCGTGATGGGACCGAATGCCAACGATTCAGTGATGATGTGGGGAAACTATAATGGTATGCCCACTGCTACCACGACCATTTTACAAGGTATCCAACAGCATGCATCTCAAGTAAGCTATATCGATGGTTGTGGACTGACTCGTAATACCAGTTATAAGAGTATCTTTAATCAGGTGTATAACCAGGAGGGACAACGAGGTTTAAAGGCAACCTACTGGAACAATGAGGACATGAAAGGAACACCCGTCATATCCCAACAGATCACCGAAGCCATTCATCTGGATAATGGAGGTAATACCACTTTTGCACAGGGCGTTGCCCTGGAGAATTTCTCTGCCTGTTATGAGGGAGTGTTCCGTCCTGAAAATGATGGTACGGTTGAGTTAAGTTTCAACTTCGAAGACTACGGTCGTATTATTTTTGACGGAGACACACTTATCCAGCGCTGGCACAATCATGGCGTGGGCTATCATCCATTCGAGAAGAAGGTAAAGAAGGGAAAAACATATCCAGTAAAGATTGAATATATACAACGTAATGGATTGGCATACATAGAGTTTGATATTACTGAAAAAAGAGAAATAACGAAGCAGTCGATCCTCAATCAGGCAAAAGAAGCCGACGTGGTTATCTTCGTTGGTGGTATCTCTCCCCGACTGGAAGGTGAAGAGATGAAGGTAGATGCAGAAGGATTCCGTGGTGGTGACCGTCTGAACATCGAACTGCCCAAGGTACAGCGTGAGCTTTTAGCAGACCTTCATGCTATGGGTAAGAAGGTGGTCTTTGTCAACTGTTCTGGCAGTGCCATCGGCATGGTTCCCGAAACCACAAATACCAATGCCATATTGCAAGCATGGTATGGCGGTGAGAAAGGCGGTGATGCCGTTGCTGACGTGTTATTTGGCAACTACAATCCCAGTGGTAAACTGCCGGTGACTTTCTATAAGAATGTAGAGCAGTTACCCGACTTTGAGGATTATACCATGAAAGGACGTACATATCGTTATTTCGAAGGAGAACCTCTCTTCCCCTTCGGCTATGGATTAAGTTATACTACCTTTAAGTTGTCAAAGCCTTTTTATCGCAATGGTAAGGTAAGCGTGATTGTCACCAATACCGGTAAACGGGACGGAGAAGAAGTAGTACAGGTTTATATCCGAAATCCCAAAGACACCGAAGGTCCGCTTAAAACATTACGCGGTTACCAACGAGTGATGGTGAAAGCTGGTGAACAACAACTGGTGGAGATTCCCCTACCCCGTGAAAAGTTTGAGTTATGGGATACTACCACCAACACCATGCGCGTGGTTAATGGCAAATACGAGGTATGGACTGGTACCTCATCTGCAGATAAAGATCTTACAAAGATTAATGTAAAAATCAAATAACTAATACCTTATGGCAACAACTGATGATAAAAAGATCATCTTCTCAATGGTTGGCGTGAGCAAGACCATTCAGCAGAATCAGAAACAGATACTGAAGAATATATACCTCTCGTTCTTCTACGGAGCGAAGATCGGAATTATCGGACTTAACGGTGCCGGTAAATCAACCCTGATGAAGATCATTGCCGGAATAGAGAAACAATATCAAGGGGAGGTGGTATTCTCACCGGGTTACTCTGTAGGCTATCTTCCTCAGGATCCCTATCTCGATCCGGAAAAGACCGTGAAGGAGATCGTACAAGAGGGTGTTCAACATATTGTCGATGCCCTGACTGAATATGAGGAGATTAATCAGAAGTTCGGTCTTCCTGAATACTATGAGGATCAGGATAAGATGGATAAGTTGTTCGAACGTCAGGCAGAACTGCAGAATATCATTGATGCCACCGATGCATGGAATCTTGACAGTAAACTGGAGCGGGCCATGGATGCTCTGCGTTGTCCACCGGAAGATCAGAAAGCTGGAGTGCTGAGCGGAGGTGAGCGTCGCCGTGTCGCTCTATGCCGTTTACTACTACAGAAACCCGATGTGTTATTACTCGATGAGCCTACCAACCATTTGGATGCGGAGTCTATCGACTGGCTGGAGCAACACCTCCAACAATATGAGGGCACAGTGATCGCTGTGACTCACGACCGTTATTTCCTTGATCATGTGGCAGGATGGATTCTTGAACTTGACCGTGGTGAAGGCATTCCTTGGAAGGGTAATTACAGCAGTTGGCTGGAGCAGAAAGCGCAGCGATTGGCCATGGAAGAGAAGACAGAGAGTAAACGTCAGAAAACACTCCAACGAGAGTTGGAATGGGTTCGTATGGCTCCAAAAGCTCGACAAGCTAAGGGTAAGGCTCGTCTGAGCAGTTATGACCGACTGTTAAACGAGACAGTAAAAGAGAAAGAAGAAAAACTCGAGATTTTTATTCCCAACGGTCCACGTCTTGGGAATAAGGTGATAGAAGCACATCATGTAGCTAAAGCATACGGTGATAAACTGTTATATGATGATCTGAACTTTATGTTACCTCCTAACGGTATTGTAGGAGTAATCGGTCCTAACGGAGCCGGAAAGACAACTCTCTTCCGTCTGATCATGGGATTGGAACAACCTGACAGTGGTGTCTTTGAGGTTGGTGAGACTGTAAAGTTAGCGTATGTTGATCAGCAACATACGGACATCCAACCAGAGAAGAGTGTCTACGAGGTCATCTCCGGTGGAAATGAGACACTACGCTTAGGGGGAAGGGATATCAACGCACGTGCTTATCTCTCTCGTTTCAACTTCTCCGGTGTTGACCAACAAAAGAAATGCGGTGTACTCTCCGGTGGTGAACGTAACCGTTTACAACTGGCTATGGCACTGAAAGAAGAAGGAAACGTGCTCCTTTTAGATGAGCCAACCAATGATATCGATGTAAATACCCTACGTGCATTGGAGGAAGGCTTGAATGATTTTGCAGGCTGTGCCGTGGTTATCAGTCACGACCGTTGGTTCCTTGACCGTATCTGTACACATATCCTTGCTTTTGAAGGCAATTCGAATGTATTCTTCTTCGAAGGTTCGTATTCTGAATATGAGCAAAACAAACTGATGCGTTTGGGACGTGAAGAGCCCACCCGTGTAAAATATCGTAAGCTCATTAACGACTGATAAGTCAACAAGAAATAAAGGCTCCCTCACGGGAGCCTTTACTGTAAATAAACAATCTTTATGCTTTGAGGACTACCTATTTGGCAGGAGCCTTTTTAGCCGCTTTCTTTGGTTCAGACTTTTTAGCAGGAGCTTTCTTCTCCTTACCAGCATCTATCTGAGCTTTCAATTTATTCTCGAGTGCCTGCATCTTCTCAACCTTTGCCTGCAGACGACTAATCTCCTTATCCTTCATCTCAATCTCATCACCCTGATTCTTGATAGTCGTCAACAGTGCGTTGAGTTCATCATTATCAATTTCCTCCGGATAGAGACTGTTCACTCTGTTCATGAAATCACCTAAGATATTCATATAGTTAGTGAAAGCATCGAAAGGACTGCTATAGATACCACGATCAAGTCCTACATTACTAGGCTTGGTGGTCATAAAACGGAAGTTGTTAGATGCCTGCAGATAATCCCAGTCTTGGTTCAGACGAGGATCATTAGCTATACGGAGACGATCCGCTACGCTGTACAACTTCTCGAAAGCCTCACGCTGCATACAGTTACCTAACCAGCAGCTCACATCACGCTCTTCATCAACCCATGACAAGGTATCTGGCACGTCGAGATTACCTACACTCTTCAACTTAGCACAAATTTCTGATGGTGTCGAGAAGGTAATACCTTTTGCCTTGGCACATGCCGGTAATGCTTTCAGGAACTCAAGAATATTGCTTGATAACGGCTGAGCGATACCCAGCGCAGACAACTCCATGAAGATATTGATAACCTGCTCTTCCTCAGGGAAGTTGGCGATTCTGTTGATATAAGTATCCGCAAAGAGTGGATAGCCATCCCACTCGCTGTTGTTGAAGCGCAATGAGATATCATCTGACAATTCAACATCACGGAGTAACAGTTTCAGACTGGGTGCCAAAGCACAGTTGTAAACATAGTGAGGACTCTTCCAGCCTAACACATGTTTGGCTCCTTCGGTAAGCATACCCTTGAAGCCAAGTGCTGCAGCCTGATTACCAATATCATCGGTATAAATCAAAGAGGAGTTACGCAGAATCGTCGGTTTCTTACCAAAATACTCCTCGATCTTATTAGCCTGTTTCTTAACATCCATCGCAAAGATTTCTGCATTTGCCAAAGATGACAAGCCATGGCTATAAGGCTCTGCCAAGAACTCCACACAACCGGTTTCATTCAATGCCTGCAGTTTCTCAAGCACCTGAGGAGCATGCATCTCCAACTGCTCCATACCAACACCTGAAAGTGAGAAAGCTACCTTGAAGTATTTGCCATGCTCCTTGATCATTTGTTCGAGAGCTGCCAGTGCCGGCATATATGAACGCTCTGCTATATCGGTGATAGAACGCTCGTTCTCGTAATCATCATAATAATAATGATCAGTTCCGATATCGAAGAAACGATACCGTTTGAGATGAATAATCTGATGTATCTCAAAATATAAACATATTGTTTTCATAATCTTCAAATATTAATTGTTTTCTTCATTCAACTATTTCCAACCAAGTGTACGTTCGTATAACTCTTTTATCCAAGCGCCCACCTTAACCCATGTAATCTGATCGACTTCCTTCTTACCTTCCTCCTGGAGATATTTGAAGAGACTCTCGTTTACACAGATTGAATACATCGCATCAGCAAGGGAAAGGATATCCCAATAATCTACCTTGATACAGTTGTGCAGGATCTCCGCACAACCACTTTGTTTGGAAATAATCGACGGCGTTCCACATTGCATAGCCTCTAGAGGAGAGATACCAAAGGGCTCAGAAACCGATGGCATTACATAAACATCACTGTCTTTCAGACACTCATAAACCTGTTTTCCACGCATGAATCCTGGGAAGTGGAAACGATCAGCAATGCCACGCTCAGCGGCAAGGTTGATCATGGCTTCCATCATATCACCACTACCGGCAAAACAGAAACGGATATTACGTGTACGGTGAAGCACCAGATTAGCAGCCTCAACGAAATACTCAGGACCTTTCTGCATGGTGATACGACCAAGGAAAGTGACTACCTTTTCTTTTCCTGTATGGTCAGGACGTGGAATATCCTGCAGTTCCTGACGCAGTGGATAAACAGCATTGTGAACGGTGAAACACTTTCGTGGATCCTGATGATAATGGTTAATAACAGTCTGACGAGTCAGCTCTGATACACACATGATACAGTCGGCATTATCCATACCATCTTTCTCTATACCATAGACAGTAGGATTCACCTTACCTCTACTTCTGTCGAAATCAGTAGCATGAACATGGATACATAAAGGACGACCACTTACCTGCTTAGCATGAATACCCGCAGGATAGGTAAGCCAGTCGTGAGCATGGATAATATCAAACTCTTCCGTACGTGCTACCACACCGGCGATAATACTGTAGTTGTTGATTTCTTCATGTAAGTTTGAAGGATAACCGCCTGCAAACTCCAGACAACCTAAGTCGTTGACATGCATGTAATTGAAGTCAGCATAGATATGATCCCTTAAACGATAATAGTAATCAGGATCCATCACATTACCAACCCTTGACTGTACATAATCATAATTCACATCACGCCATGCAACAGGAACAGCATTCATCGCGATGATACGGGCAGCTTCTTTTGACTCATCACCAAAAGGACGGGGAAGACACAATGCGATCTCCATATCATCCTGTGCATGTAAGCCTTCAGAAATACCATAGTTGGCAGTTGCCAATCCACCATATACATGAGGAGGATACTCCCATCCAAACATTAAAACTTTCATAGTTGCTTCCTCCTTTCTTATTTCTTATAAGTATATTTTTCCAACATATTCAACGTACGGAGAATCTCTGCCACATTCATGGCGAAAGACATACCACCACGAGCACGGAACGGTGGGTTACCATCGCTCATCTCAGGGATTGTTCCGAGACAGTTGAGTAACATCTCATCCTCATAGCCAACCATCTGGCGCTCCACGAAGCTGATTCGTGTACGACGGTAGAGCTTCAGACAAGCCTCCATATAGAATCCGCCGAGCCACGGCCATGCTGTACCCTGATGGTAAGCATAGTCACGTTGTGACTGCGGGCCTACATACATCGGGTTGTAACCGCCACTCTTCGGTGACAGTGAGCGCAGTCCCTTCGGGGTAAGCAACTCACGTGTACAGATATCCAGCACGCTCTTCTTCTGATCTTGTGTCAGCGGACTGAAATCGAGTGCTACAGCGAAAATCATATTAGGACGGACACTCCAGTCAACCATATTACCATCAACATAATCATACAGGTAACCATAGTCATTGACAAAAGTATCCACGAACGACTCTTTCGTCAGTGCTGCTTTCTCTTCCAATATGGCTGCAGATTCCTCATCATTGTTTTGACGTGCCAGTTTAGCAGCAAACTTCAAAGCGTTGTACCACAATGCGTTAATCTCAACAACAAAACCTGTGCGTGGCACTACCGGACGTCCGTTAGCCGTGGAGTTCATCCAAGTAACAGCTTTGTCACGACCTTCTACACGTACCAATCCGTTTTCCTCTGGGAAGAGATTCGGATGCTTGCCTTCTTCTATATATTTCACAATGTCCCACACCAGATGGCCGTACATCTTGAAACACTTGTCTTCACCAGCTTCCTTCGCATACTGTTGTACAGCCCATATAGCCCAAAGTGGAACATCTGGCTGATCCATCTCATAGATATCTACCGTCAGCGGTTTACCTTCCATGAACTCACGAAGTCCACGCTCGGCTGTTTTCATCACCAACTCAAAATAATCTTGTTCTTCGATAGCTAAGGTAAGACCTGGTAATGCGATGAATGTATCACGGGCACGGCATTTGAACCAAGGATAACCAGCCAGCAAATAACGGTCATCATTCGGCATTCTCTTATGGAACTGATGAGCAGCAGTAACCAGACAGTGGAAGAAATTGTCACGCGGAACGCGAGATTCTACCTCTTCCTCAAACAAGGCCTTCAGTCTTCTTGTCTTGATCTCAGAGATACCGGCAGAGAAGATGATGCTCTCACCTTTTTTAATATCCATCTCAAAATATCCCGGTACATAAAGATCCTCGTTGGAAGCATAACCACGCTCCTGCTCTTTCGGATACTCCACACCACGATACCAGTCAGGTTGGAAAATGAAAGCGTTCTTTTTACTGAACTGCATGTAGAGATCGGGATAACCTGCATACATACAAGTCTTAATTCCGTTATCCACTTCATGGTATTCACGGCTGGCAGCACTGTTCTCGTGTGTGAACTGTCGTACGCTACGGAATGCCAGGAAAGGACGGAAACGCAGTTTTGTTGCAGAGTGAGCATCAACCAAGGTGTATCTGATAAGGATACGTGCCTCATAATGGCGGAAGACTACCTCTTTCTTTAAAATAACACCTCCCACACGATAGATGGTGGTAGGTACTTTGTCACAATTAAACTCCCGAATGTATTTGTGACCCTTAGGGCTGTAGTTGTTGCCCTGATACTTATGAAGACCGAGATTAAACTCAGCCCCATGTTGTATCACCGTTGGGTCAAGTGAAGAAAGCAACACATGGTTCTCGTCGTTGAGTTCGGGAATAGGAACGACTAACAAACCATGATATTTTCTTGTATTACAGTCAACAATCGTTGAGCAAGAATAAGCTCCCGACCGATTGGTGCGTAATAACTCTCGAGGCAAAGCCTCTTCAAGATTTGTCATGTGCGCTTTTTCAAATCGTAGATAACTCATAGGTTTATTATTTTGATTATGTAATGATCAATGAAATATACCAATACCGGTAAATTCAGTTCAAAAATACGAAAAAAAAACATGACGACAAAAGGATTATTGCTTTTTTTTATAAAAAAGCGTTTTTAGAATATCAAAAGACCACCTTTTCTTTCAAATTCTCGAGAGAATCCATGAGCAATGCGTACCAAATTCCCGGCCAAAGGTACCCTTTCGGGGAGGTTTGGAGGGACTCCATTGTGTCAACCTCATGTCAACCTTTGACAACCTCCAACAGGTTGCACGCCCTTTGCTACAGCGGGTTTTGACAACCTGACAACCTTTTTTGCAAAAACTATTGTATATGAAATTGTTTATAGCTCAATATTTGTATATGTAGTAGCTATTATTCTTTGAATTTTAAACAGATTAAACGGATCATTTCAGCTCCGTCCCCAAATGATCAAGTCTTGCTGTATATTTGCCCCAAATCCTGGTATTTTCAATTTTGTTGCCCAGGCTGTCTGTATTCCCACGTAAGTGTCGCCGGTATCTGCACCTGTCGTAAGGGCACAGATGGCAAATAAAGAAAGAATTATAACCTTT
>JAFZPF010000082.1 GCA_017550455.1 Prevotella sp. | reverse complement strand
TTATATTTTTCGTTCATTCCCTTAAAAATTTGTTTCATGAAACAATATTTAGGTGGGATGAACTAATTTTTTATAACTGAAACTAATCTGGAAAGTACTTTTGCAACAAATAATCAATCAAAGTACAAACCAATTTATAGTAGTATGAACCAAACAAGAAGATTGTTATTGAGTTTAGCACTCATCTTTGCGTGTACATTTATCTATGCGCAAACGGAAATCACTGGTTCTGTCGTCGATGAGACCGGAGAGGGTGTCATCGGTGCTACGGTGATGGAGAAAGGTACCACGAACGGTACTGTAACCGACTTCGACGGAAACTTCAAATTAAAGGTCGAGGCAGGAAAGATTTTAGTTTTCACCTATATCGGTTATGAGAAACAGGAGATTCCTGCTCAGAACGGTATGAAGGTAGTCATGAAAGACAATGCTGCAGAACTGGCTGAAGTGGTGGTGACGGGTTATCAGGTACAGCGTAAGGCTGACTTGACAGGTGCCATCGCCGTGATGGACATGAAAGGTCCTATCAGTGAGAGTGATCCAAACATGCTCAACTCCATGCAGGGCAAATTGGCCGGTGTGGATATCGTGACAGATGCTGCTCCCGGCGGTGGTAGCAGTTCTATCCGTGTACGTGGTATGAGTACGGTGAATGCCTGCGATCCACTCTATGTGATTGACGGAGTGGCAACATCCGAGAACCTGAACTCTTTGAATGCCGCTGATATCGAATCTATCCAGGTATTGAAAGATGCCTCGTCTGCCTCTATCTACGGTAGCCGCGCTGCCAACGGTGTGATCATCATCACGACCAAGAAAGGTAAGAGCGGTAAGATGGCCATCAACGTGAATTATAACGCTGCCATGCAGACCATCGCTAAGAAATACCAGAACCTTAACGCACAGCAGTGGGGACAGGCTTACTGGCAGGCAGCCGCCAACGACGGCATAGCACCGACAGCAGCCTCTTCTCTCTATGGCACAGGTGCAACACCGCAGTTGGTGAGCGAGATCAATGGTGTGAAGACAGCTGATACTGATTGGCAGAAAGAAGTGTATGATGCTGCATGGACACATAATCTCTCTGCAAGTATCTCTAACGCATCAGACAAGGGATCCTATCTTTTCTCTGGTAACTACATCAACCAGAACGGTTTGATGACCAACACCTTCTACAAACGTATCTCTGCACGTGTGAACTCTACTTATAATTTTAATAAATATGTACGCGTAGGAGAGAACCTGATGATTGCACGTTGGGAAAACAGAGGTGCCGACACCAACGGCGACCGTGGTATCCCTTATACCGCTATGCGTCAGCATCCAGCCATCCCTGTCTTCCAGGCCCCCGGCGTTTATGCTGATCCCGTAGGGTTGATCGGTTCAGATATCGAAAACCCCGTGCAGACACTCTATAACATGCGTGATAACAGTAATGTATCATGGCGTATCTTCGGAAATGCCTATATCGACATCATGCCGATCAACGGACTGACCCTGAAGAGTAATCTCGGTGTGGAGCATGTGCAGTTCCTGAACAAGACGCTGACACGTAATGTACGTGACACAGACGACAGCAGCAACCGTGCAGTGAGCAGCGGATACGGACAGGGTGATACGTACACCTGGACAAACACCGCCAATTATCTCTTTGATATCAAGGGACAGCATCACTTCAACATACTGTTAGGTTCTGAGGCTATCAAATATGTATTTGAGGATCTGGCAGCCACACGTAAGAATTATGCCTTCGAGGATGCCGACTATATGCAGATCGGAGCAGGATCAGGCACGATGACCAACGGCGGTGGCAAACAGGAGTGGGCACTCTTCTCATTGTTCGGAAAGATTGACTATAACTTCGCCGACCGTTATCTCTTCTCCGCAACCTTACGTCGCGACCAAACCTCACGACTCCATAAGGATAACAACTCAGGTATCTTCCCCGCATTCTCAGGTGCTTGGCGTATCAGTGAGGAGAAGTTCTGGCCGAAGAACAATGTGGTGGATAACGTAAAACTTCGCTTGGCATGGGGACAGAACGGTAACTCTGCCATCAGTAATAACTATGCTGCTTACTCTACCTATGTGTTCGACTTAGGTAACGGCGCATACGACCTGAACGGTACCAACACCAATGTGGTGAGCGGTATCAAGGTGGCTACTACCGGTAACCCCGATTTGAAATGGGAGACCACGACACAGACAAACATCGGTATCGACGCTTATCTATTCTCTGGTTCAGTTAGTCTGACGTTGGATTACTACTGGAAGAATACCAAGGATATGATTACCATCCCGCCGGTGCTCTCCGTAGCTGGTGAGAATGCTGCCAAATTCATGAATACCGGTGAGATGAAGAACCACGGATTCGAGTTGAATATGGGTTATCACTCTCCGCAGTATGGTGATTTCTCTTGGGAAGGCAACTTCAATATGTCAATGTACCGCAACGAGTTGGTGAAACTGAATGATGAAGTGAATGTCATCGGTGGTGACTTCCGTCTGATCGAAGGTGAGCCGATGGGTGTTTATTATGGATATGTCTGTGACGGTATCTTCCAAAACGAGGATCAGGTGTCTAACTATGCCATCCAGGAAGGCAAGGGCATCGGTCGTCTGAAATACCGTGATATCAACGGTGACGGTGTCGTCAACGAGATCGACCGCTGTATCATCGGTGATCCTAATCCTGACTTCGGTATGGGTCTTACCCTGACAGCCAATTACAAGAACTGGTCATTCTCTACGTTCTTCTCAGGAGAATTCGGCTTCGATATCTATAACGGTACGCGTAAGCAGTTGGAGTTCATGACCTATGGTAACCTCTACACGAACAGAGGTATTGACTTGCTGAATGCATGGACACCGGAGAATAGCGGCAGCACCATTCCTGCACTCACCACTGTGGATGACAACAACGAGACGCGTATGTCAACCTACTTCGTGGAAGACGGCTCATATCTGAAATGTAAATACGTCAAACTGAGTTATCGTTTCGACAAGCCTTGGATGAAGACACTCGGACTCTCAGCCCTGAACCTCTACGGACAGGTGGAGAACGTCTTTACCTTCACCAAGTACAACGGACTGGATCCTGAGGTTCCCCTCGGTGGTTATGGCGCACGTATTGACAACGGTCCATATCCAAGGGCCCGTACATTCTCTGTGGGAATAAATGTTCAATTCTAATATTAGTCAGGTGTTAAGAAGTAAGAATTAAGAAAATAATCATTATGAAATCAATATATCAATTCATTTTCGCAGCTTTGCTGTTGGGTGGCATGACATCATGCAACGACATGCTGGACACAGTACCACAGGGACAGTTTACGGCAGAGCAGTTGGATGAGAATTCTGTTGAAGGTCTGCTGGCATCGGCTTATGCCGGTCTGGAGGCTCACTTCTATGGAAACAACGAAGCATTTGCCGGTCCCTCAACCAATTGGATTTTTGATGTACGCTCGGACGACGCTTATAAAGGTGGCGGTGGTACAGGTATGGAGGAGAATATCCACCTGCTGGAGGTAAGTGAGGTAAACAGCGACAATGTGAGCTGTCTGAACAAATGGCAGAACAACTACTATGCCATCTCACGTGTACATAATGCCATGCTGGCTGTGCAGCAGGCTGAGTCGATCAGTAATGCCGCTCAGATCTTGGGTGAACTGAAGACCCTCAGGGCATGGTATTACTTTGACCTTATCCGTATCTTCAACCGTATCCCTTACTTTACGGAAGGGGAGGATGTGAATACGAAACCTAATGATGAATATACCCGTGATGAGATCTTCTCATTTATCAAGCGTGACCTGACCGAGGCTATCGAGGTATTACCCGCAGAGAAAAGTAATGTGGGACGAATCACCCGGACGACAGCACAGGCTATCATGGCAAAGGTATGTGCCTTCACCAGCTCATGGGAGGATGTGAAGACTTATGCTGATGCTGTCATCAACAGCGGACAGTATAGTCTGTATGACAACTTCGGTGATCTTTCCAAGATAGAAAGAAACAATGGTTCTGAGTCAATCTTCGCCCTGCAGTGCTCTACCGCTAATGATAATGCACATATCAACTGGTCGAACCTGCTGAACTGTACTTATAGCGATGGTAACCTCTATGGTACCGGTGACGACTTCTTCTACGGTTCACAGAACCTGGTGAATGCTTTCCGTACCGATCCGAATAGTGGACTGCCTTATCTTGACGGTACTTTCAACAAGGTGAACGTTACCTTGAATTACAGTGGAACCCTCGACCCACGTCTTGACCTGACAGTAGGACGTATCGGCATGCCATGGCGTGGACATACCTATACCCAGGGATGGTGCCGTGCATACGATGTGTATGGTGAGTATTCCAACAAGAAAGCATGGCCGGCACCGGAGAAAGCACTCGCTTCATGGCCATGGGGATGTAACTCCCTGAATTTCATGTTCATCCGTTATGCTGACATCCTGTTGCTCAAGGCTGAGGCACTCGTGGAGACTGCTACAAGAAATAATGCCGCTGAGGATCCAGGACTTATAGAGGCACGCAAACTGGTGAATCAGGTTCGTCAGCGTGCAGCCAACAGTGTTGATCCAAACTATTCCCCCGTGGATCTGGATCCGTTTATGGCTGATTATTTTGTCGGACTCTACCCAACCGACGGAGACGGTAATCTCTATTGGACAAAAGACCGTGCACGCGCTGCCGTACGCTTTGAGCGTCGACTGGAGCTTGCCTTGGAGGGAAACCGCTGGTTCGACCTCGTAAGATGGGGTTCAGATTATCTCATCTCTACAATGAACACCTATATGACTGAGGAGAGTGCACTGCGCTCGTATTATCAGGGTCGCTCTATCAGCGCGAATGAGATATTCCTCCCTGTTCCTCTTGATGAGATTGACAATTCCAATGGACTTTATAAACAATACTAAAGCACGTACATTATGAAAAAGATATATTTAGGTTTTATTGCGCTGCTGTGCATCGTGACATCTTGTAAGGATGTCGAATATGATGCCGCTACGTATTCAGAGGCAGTTACCGACCTGACCTATACCAATCCTGAGGGAACCCGTGAGGTGACACTCTCATGGACCAATCCTAAGATGGCTGGACAGTCGGGTATCCAGATTATCAAAAACGATAAGGATATCATTGATATCGATGAGGTGGTGAGCTCATATTACATCAAGAAAGCTCCCGTGAACGAACCGGTTTCTTATACCGTAAAGGCAAAGTACAGCGACGGTAGAGTGAGCGAGGGACAGACTGTACGTATGAATATCGCCTACGAAAAGAAGACAGGCGGTAATATGATAGCCATGCTCGTACCTACCGACTATACACAGTCGGATGATGAAAAAGATGCTGTAGCTTGGTTCAATAGAAACTACGTGAATACCGGCAAGGGTATCTTGCTGACTCCTTCTAATGTGGACAATCTGGATATCGAAGAGCATACAGCATGTTGGGTGATGTGTGACCGTATCGGTGTTGCCTTAGGATGGGAGAACCTCCCCGGCGGACTGGCATCAACAGCTACGATCGAGGCATTGAAAGCCTTTACAGCCGACGGCGGTAACCTCTTCCTCACCAATCATGCCACACAGTTGACAGTGGCAGTAGGTCGTATCGCCGACAACTACAAACCGGGTATTTTCGGTAGTGGTGAAGGTGGCCAGAACCCTGATATCTGGGGTGTGCAGCCGATCATCGGTAATGCTGAGGGACAGATCTATGACCATTCCGGTCATGATATCTACCGTGGTATGGACTTTGTAAGCGGACTGTATGAGCGCAGTATCTATACCTTTGAGGGTGCCGGTGTGAAGGGGGACCACAACTGTATGTGGGATCTCAACAGCTACGGTCTGGCTCCAAACCCCAATGTGGTGAAAGCATGGGAGGACATGACGAACTCTACCGTGCTGGGTACCTGGAATCATGTTGTTGATTACTGCTGTGCCGGTATTATTGATTTTGCTCCTACCACTACTTTCCCGGGAAGAATCCTGGCAGTCGGCTTGGCAGCCTATGAGTGGAACCTCGGTGGTGCTGTCAATGAGAAGCAGAATCAGTTGGAGAAATTCACAGCTAACTGTCTGAGTTATGTAGGTACTCCGGCTGACCAGAAAGTGGCTATGCTCGTACCTTCAGACTATACACAGTCGGATGATGAGAAAGATGCTGTAGCTTGGTTCCAGAAGAATTATGTGGATGCCGGGAAGGGTGTTCTCTTTACCCCGGCAACGATAGATGATCTCGATATTGAACAGCACCCGATGTGCTGGGTGATGTGTGACCGTATCGGTGTCGGCTTAGGATGGGAGAACCTGCCCGGTGACCTGGCATCAACAGCAACAATAGAAGCACTGAAAGCTTATGCTGCTGACGGTGGTAACCTCTTACTTACCAATCATGCCACACAGCTGACAGTAGCTGTAGGACGTATCGCCGACAACTACAAACCGGGTATCTTCGGTAGTGGTGAAGGTGGTCAGAACCCTGATATCTGGGGTGTGCAGCCGATCATCGGTAATGCAGAAGGACAGATATACGACCATTCTCATCATGACATTTATTGGGGTATGGATTTCGTAAGCGGACTCTATGAGCGCAGTATCTATACCTTCGAGGGTGCCGGTGTGAAGGGTGACCACAATTGTATGTGGGATCTCAACAGCTACGGTCTGGCTCCTAACCCCAATGTGGTGAAAGCATGGGAGGACATGACGAACTCTACCGTGCTGGGTACTTGGAACCATGTGGTTGACTACTGCTGTGCCGGTATTATTGATTTTGCTCCTACCACTACTTTCCCGGGAAGAATCCTGGCAGTCGGTTTGGCAGCCTATGAGTGGAACCTCGGTGGTGCTGTCAACGAGAAACAGGATCAGTTGGAGAAATTCACAGCTAACTGTATCAGTTATCTGAAATAATATTATCCTGAGAAATGGGGTAGAGAGACATAGCGTCCCTCTACCTCTTTTGAAATAATCATAAACAAACAATCATGAGAAAACGCATTTTATCATTAGTAGCTATGCTGCTTCTCACCCTGATGATTAATGCTCAGAACAAGGCGGGATTATTCATCGGATATGATGATGTCAGTGAGATAACATCAGACAGTGAGAAGAATGCCGCGACATGGTTTAAGCAGAACTATACCGACGGCATCGTGTTCACACCCTCTACGATCAACACTCTCAGTGCCAGCAATGTTAAAGTGCTGTGGGTGATGATTGACCGTGTGGGTATCGAAAAGGGCTGGAGTAACTTACCTTCCCCTTTTAAGGATAGTCAAACGATCAACACTTTGAAGACCTTCGTGCAAGCGGGTGGAAACCTGTTGCTCACGAACCATGCAACACAGCTCACGGTGGCATTAGGACGTATTGCAGACAGCTACGCACCAGGACTCTTCGGTAGCGGTGAAGGCGGTCAGAATAACGATGTATGGGGCAGTCAGCCTATTATTGGTAATGTTGAAAAACAGATCTATGACCATAGCCAGCATGATATCTATAAAGGCATGACTTTTACATCAGGACTTTATGAGCGCAGTATCTATCCCCTTATCAGCAGTGGAAAAAAGATGGACCACAACTGTATGTGGGATCTCAACAGTTACGGTTTGGCAGTAAGTTCTAATGTAGTGAAAGCCTGGGAGGACCTGACGAACTCCACTGTTCTTGGTACTTGGAACCATGTAGTCGATTATTGTTGTGCTGGTATCGTGGATTTCGCTCCTACTACTAACATCTCCGGAAGGATACTCGCAGTGGGACTGGCTGCTTACGACTGGAGCATGGGTAATGCAAACACTTATCTTGATCAGTTGCAGATGATGACTGCCAACTGTCTCACATATCTTGGTTGTAAGAAATCTGAGGGTGGCGGTTCTGAGACAGGCGATTATGCGGCACATTTCAACATGACACCAGATAGAGGAAGTGTGAAAGAGTTGGTATCAGGATCTTCTTATAATGTAGTGTCACAACTGCCAGTATGTTCGGTGCCCGGCCTTGATGGTGATGCCCTGCGATTTGACGGCTATTCAAATTATGTAAAAGCTGGCCTGCCCGTCAGCACCTTGAGTAAAGAAACCCTCACCGTCACCGTAAGACTTGCTGCGGAAAGCTATCCTATGATGCAGGTGAATGACGCAGAGACGACACCCACCTATGCTACCATATGTGGAAATTTCGACGAGACGGGTAAGAAGGGTTTTGCCTTCCAACTTTCCTCACAGGGTGACTTACGCCTTGTGGTGGGAGTTGATTATGGTGGTGGCTCCCAGATAACCATCGATGGTGACCAAAAACTGCCTCGTGGACAATGGAATGAGTTGACGATGACGTATGATAAGACAGGTAATGCAGTGACGTTTTATCTCAACGGTACCAGCATCGGTTCAAAGAGATGCCAACGAGTGAGTCTGCTCTTCCCCGATAATAACTTCTATATTGGCAAGGATGCTACCGAGAAGAAGTCGGAAATGTTCCTGATCAACACCTTCTGCGGTGCTATTGATGATATCGCTATCTATAATGAAGTTAAGACACCTACTGCCTATACCTCACAACAAGCTGATTTCAACTACCCTGCCGCTCGTTATCAGGAAAGTTTGTGGCGTCCACAGTATCATGGTATGCCAAGTGGTTCATGGACAAACGAGAGCCATGGACTGATGTACAGCAACGGGAAATATCATGTATTCTTCCAGAAGAATGCCGACGGTCCTTATATGTCACGTCTGCACTGGGGACATATCTCCAGTGAGAACCTGTACCAATGGAAAGAAGAGCCCATCGCTGTCTATCCCGGAGAATCATTCGATATCAAAGGTTGTTGGAGTGGATGTGTCTATGATGATAACGGAACGCCCACCATATTATATACGGGTGTGGATAATGCAAAGGCACGTATCGTCAAGACAACGGCGAAAGACAATACACTTGTTGATTGGCAGAATAAGTCGGTGATCATCGACGGACGCCCTTCCGGTCTCTCGGATGATTTCCGTGATCCATACTATTTCGAGGCTAACGGTAATAAATATGTCATCGTGGGAACAAGTAAGAATAATATAGGTGCCTGCACACTGCATAAACTGAATGGTTCTTCATGGAGCAACGATGGTACGATCTTCTTCCAAGGTGGCTCTGCCAGCCAGCACGGAACTTTCTGGGAGATGCCAAATGTTACGCCAATGAGTGACGGTAAATGGCTATTTACTTGTACGCCGCTGGGAACGAATGTGGGAGTGCGCACCCTCTGTTGGGTGGGTACTATCGGCAGTGACGGCAAGTTTACTCCCGACAGCAACGGTATGCAGTATCTGGAAATGGGTGGTGTGAGCCGTGACGGATATGGTCTCCTCTCACCGTCTATCTGTCAGCAAGACGGAAAGACTTTGTTGTTGGGCATTGTTCCTGACAAGGTATCATCTGATGTCAACTACAGGATGGGATGGGCACACAACTATTCTCTGCCTCGTGAACTGTCGCTGGATGCTAACGGTTTGTTGGTACAGAAACCCTACAGTGGTCTTGCTGCCATGCGAACAACCACTTCTCTTTCGAAGGATCTTACGTTGATAGGCACAGAATCCCTTTCACCGGTTAGTGGCAGACAGATAGAGTTAATGGGAGAGTTTACGGTAGCCAGTGGCACTTGTGGATTCAACTTCCTGAAGTCAGGCGACAAGCAAGCTTCTCTTACTTATGATGCTTCCAAGGGGACGCTTACCCTCGATATCTCTTCTTTGGCACGTACCGTCAACGATGGAGGAGTCTATAATGGAGTCTATACAGCTACCCTTCCTAAGAAAGTGAATGAGGGTGAGACCCTGAAACTCCATGTTTTCCTCGACGGTTCTATCATAGATATCTTTGTGAATGATACCTGGGCTTACAGTGTGCGTGTGTTCCCGACGGATGCCAATGCCGTGGATGCGGAAGTGTTCGCTTCATCTTCTACTGCCGTGAAAGTAAATGCATGGACTTTAGATGCTTCTCAACAAGGCAGTACAGGAATCACAGAGTTATCGACTGTTTCCGAAGAAGACGACTACTGTTATGATTTGCAGGGCCGTCGATTGAATGGAATACCACAGAAAGGTATATATATCACCAAAGGGAAAAAGTATGTTGCTCGTTGATTCGCTCATCGTCATAGGATTATCAACGGTTTCCTTGGGAACGATCCAGGAAGCCGACGGCGTGAAGGAGCATACCTTCCAGTTGTGTAATGTGGGATCGGAGAAGGTAATACTCCATCAGGGGTATACCTCCTGCGGTTGCACAACGATAGATTTTGCCGTTGGGAAGGAGATGGCGCCAGGTGACACAACAGCCGTCACTCTCCGTTTTAATCCAAAAGGGAAAGGCGGTGAGTTTTATGAGTCGGGTACCATCCGTTACGGTGAAGAACGTAAATATATCCAGATGGCACTGGAAGGTAATTGTATTACCTCAGAGGAAACCCTGCTGCGGCAGTTCCCAGTGATGGTCGATGATAATCTCCGATTGTCAGTTGACCGCTTCGATCTGGGCATTATACATATAGGAGAGAAGAAAGAGCGTACTGTGGTGGTACTCCATAAAGAGTCGGACAACTTACAGGAGCGTATTCCTATTGTCTTCTCGCCTGATTCAAAAACACCCAAAGGAGTCAATCATTATCCTTATCCTATTCGTGTGAAATGCAAGGGTGAGGAGAAGAAAATAACGATAATACTGGACTTTTTATTAAGGTAAAATGTTTTTGGAAGTAAAATTTTGTGCTTTCAGGATAACATTTGTTACATCGACAGTACATTGAATGAAAATTCAAAGCAATTGTAACAAAAATGCTATATGGTTTACGTAAAATACCTTATATTTGCAGTAGTGTAAAAAAATAAAATATCGAATATGAAGCTTAAATCCTTATTACTAACATTCCTTTTTATGGCGGGCTGCTGCAGTTTAAATGCACAGACGATCAAAGCAGAGCACTTGAGTGACAAACATACCATGCTGCGTGTTACTCCGACAAACAGATTCCTTCTTATCCCTGTAGAGGAGAAAGAAGAAATCGCACACGTGATATTAATATGTAACAACCAGTCGGTGATGGATTTCAATGTGCGTCTGGCAGTGGACAAGGTTGATTATTATGTGCCGGTAGATCTGGCTGCTTTTACTAATCGTCAGTCACCCTTACTGTTCGACGTTACCTTCCATGTGGATCGCCATAAGACTGGTTCTGTGAAGAATTTCGTCTGCTGGAAAGAGATCCGACTCTCCGATACTTTTGATACGACAAACAGGGAGCAATACCGTCCCATTTATCATCATACGCCGGTGTATGGATGGATGAATGATCCTAACGGAATGTTTTATAAGGACGGAGTATATCATCTCTATTATCAGTGGAACCCATACGGATCGATGTGGGAGAATATGACATGGGGCCATTCCACCAGCAAGGACCTCCTGCATTGGGAGGCACAGCCGACAGCTATCGTACCAGATGCGCTGGGTACTATCTTCAGTGGCTCATGTGTGGTGGACAAAAAGAATACGGCCGGCTTCGGTAATGGTGCTGTGGTGGCTTACTATACTTCAGCCGGACAGCATCAGACACAGTCGATGGCAGTATCCACCGATAACGGTATACATTTTAAGAAGGTGGCAGATAATCCTATATTAGTCAGCAACGAGCCCGACTTCCGTGATCCGAAAGCATTCTGGAATCCGGAGATACAGAAATGGAACCTGGTGCTGGCTGTCGGTCAGGAGATGCGTATCTATTCTTCTCCCAATCTGAAAGACTGGACGTATGAGAGCAGTTTCGGTAAAGGATACGGCTGTCATGAGGGTGTCTGGGAATGTCCCGATCTGATGAAGTTGCAGGTGCGTGGCACCGACAAGCAGAAGTGGATGCTTATCTGTAACATCAACCCCGGTGGTCCTTTCGGCGGTTCTGCCACCCAGTATTTCGTGGGTGAGTTCGATGGACATACTTTCACTTGTGAGCATCAGGATACCCGTTGGATGGATTACGGTAAGGACCACTATGCTACGGTAACCTTCGACAATGCTCCTGACGGAAGAAGAATCGCTTTGGCTTGGATGAGCAACTGGCAGTATGCCAACCAAGTGCCTACCCGTCAGTATCGTTCTTCCAACTCCATTCCCCGTGATCTCGATCTCTATGAGTATGGAGGACAGACTTATTGCGGTGTCACCCCATCGAAGGAGATGCTCGCAGCCCGTGGCAAGAAGGTGAAGAACCCGACGGAAGCCTGTGAGGTGGTGGTTGACGTGAAAGGATCAACTGATATCACCCTCTCCAATGTGAAGGGAGAAAAGGTAACGGTGACATACGACGCGAAGAACAAGACTCTGTCGATGGACCGTTCACAAAGTGGAAAGACAGAATTCAGTGAGTCTTTCCCGTGCACGACAACCGCCCCTGTATATGGTAATGTACGTCAGTTGAGATTTTTCATCGACCGCTGCTCTATTGAAGTGCTCGATGCAGAAGGACAGGTGGCTATGACAAATCTGGTATTCCCCACAGAGCCATACAACCAACTGAAGGTGAAAGGCGGCAAGGCAACAATCTATGAACTTAAATAATTCAAAAATATGAAACAGAATAAAAGCATTTATCTCGTACCGGTGATGTTCTGCTTCTTCGCCATGGGCTTTGTTGACCTGGTGGGCATTGCATCCAACTATGTGAAAGAAGACCTCGGACTGAGCGACTCAGTTGCGAATATCTTCCCATCACTCGTATTCTTCTGGTTCTTGATCTTCTCTATTCCAACAGGAATGTTGATGAATAAGATCGGCAGAAAGAAGACCGTATTACTCTCTCTGATCGTTACCATCATCTCACTGATCATTCCTATCTTCGGCAGCAGTTTCGCTGTGATGTTGATCGCATTCTCACTTCTCGGTATCGGTAATGCACTGATGCAGACAAGTATCAACCCGCTGGCTATGCTGATCATCGGTGACAAGAACCTGGCATCTACCCTTACCTTCGGACAGTTCGTCAAGGCTATTGCCTCTTTCCTGGCTCCTTATCTGGCTATGTGGGGTGCTACGAAGATGATTCCAGAGTTCGGACTCGACTGGCGTGTGCTGTTCTTGATCTATTTTGTTGTCGGTACATTAGCAGCTCTGCTATTGTGGGTTACTCCTATCCAGGAAGAGATCAAAGGTGGAAAAGCTTCTTCGTTCATGGACTGTGTCAAACTGTTGGGTAAACCCATTGTACTGCTTTCATTCTTCGGTATTATGTGTCATGTGGGTATCGATGTGGGTACCAACACTACAGCTCCTAAGTTGTTGATTGAGCGTGTCGGCATGACACTCAACGAGGCAGCCTTCGCTACTTCCCTGTATTTCATCTTCCGTACTATCGGATCACTGACAGGTTCTTTCTTCCTGCGTATCCTCAAGACAAAGGTGTTCTTCATCATTTCTGTATTGATGATGGCTGCTGCCATGGTATTGCTGTTCACCGGTGATACAAAGGCATTGCTTTACACGGGTATCGCACTGGTGGGTTATGGTAACAGTAATATCTTCTCCATGGCATTTTCAGAGGCGCTGCTTTCTGTTCCAGAGAAGCAGAATGAGGTGAGCGGACTGATGATCATGGGTCTGTTCGGTGGTACCATCTTCCCACTCTTGATGGGATTTGCCAGCGATGCAGTAGGACAGGCAGGTGCTGTGGCTGTAATGGCATTGGGCGTTCTTTATCTATTCACATATATACCAAGGATTAAACGATAATACAATAATAATATGGAAGCAAAACGATATGTAGTAGGATTGGGTGAAGCTTTATGGGATGTGTTGCCCGAAGGTAAGAAACTGGGTGGTGCACCTGCAAACTTTGCCTATCATGCAGGACAGTTCCTCGGACAGGAGAATACATTAGCTGTAAGTGCCTTAGGTGAAGACCGCTTGGCAGAAGAGACAATAGAGTCGCTGAAAGAGCACGGCTTGTCTTACCTGATGCCACGTGTACCTTATCCGACAGGTACTGTGCAGGTAACCTTGGATGATCAGGGTATTCCTTCATACGATATCAAGGAGAATGTGGCATGGGATAACATCCCACAGAGTGAGGAGATCATGGAAGTGGCCCGCAACTGTCGTGCGGTATGCTTCGGTTCTTTGGCACAGCGTAACGTGGTGAGCCGTGAGACGATCCATCGTTTCCTTGACAATACCCCGAACGACTGTATGAAGATTTTCGATATCAACCTCCGTCAGAATTTCTATAACAAGGAGATTATCATGGAGTCATTGCAGCGTTGTAATGTGCTGAAGATCAATGACGAGGAATTGGTGCTGATCGGTAGAATGTTCGGTTATCCGGGTCTTGACATGGAGAATAAGTGCTGGTTGATATTGGGTAAATACAATCTGGACATGCTGGTACTCACCTGTGGTACCAACGGCTCTTATGTGTTTACACCAGGTCAGATGTCAGTACAAGAGACTCCTGTTGTGGAGGTAGCTGATACCGTAGGTGCAGGCGACTCGTTTACGGGTTCTTTCTGCGCAGCTATCTTAAGTGGCAAGAGTGTTGCTGAGGCACATAAGTTGGCTGTTTCAGTAAGTGCTTATGTATGCACCCAGAACGGTGCTATGCCGGTATTGCCGGAGGAATTGATAAAAGGGTAATTAGGTTAGTCAAGAGGATAACACAACTCTTGAAAGGCTTGTATCAACAGGTCATTACTCATTGGGGACTGGGTTGCCACGCGGATATAGTGGCGATCCAGTCCTTTGAAATTATGGGCGGCACGCACTAAGATTCCGTAATGATCCACTAACCGTCGTTTCAGCATAATAGCATCTTGCGAAGGGATGTGTAACAGCATAAAGTGGGTATGTGTGGGAAGTGCTTCCACACCCTCGATCGCATTAAGTCCGTTCCACAGTCGTTGTGCCTCTTGCAGATAAGCGGCTATATCGAAAGTGAAGGCATCCTGATGGTTGAGGATGTAGTCACAGGCACTCACGGCTAAAGCATTCACACTCCATGGCATACGGTAGTCGCGCAAAGTATCCATCAAGGGTCTCGGGCCGGTGATATAACCCAGTCGGATGCCGGGGATAGCATATTTCTTTGTCATGGAATGCAGTTGGATGACATTCCCCAAGGAGACAGCCTCACGTGGCTGCAGTTGTTCCTCCAAACAGAAAAACTCATAACTCTGGTCGATGACGAAGACCGTATTGGGGTGGTTAAAAGCTGTGTTGACAATCTCTTCACGGGGAATGACCAAGCCTGTAGGGTTGTTGGGGTTGCAGAGCCACACCATATTCATCTCATCGGTTACCTCTTGCAAGGAACGGATATACTGTATCTGATGCTCGTGCATCTGACAAGCATCCTCATATTCGCTGAAGGTAGGCATGAGGATCGCTGAATGACAGCCACCTGTAGCCTGAGCTATCAGATAGATTGCCTCGGTGGCACCGTTGGTGATCATACACTCTCCTTGTCTGATGCGGTGCATGATAGCTAACAGTCGTTCATGATATAGAAGAGTGGCAGGAGGGTAGTGATCGATATCATCGATGTGTTGTTGCAGATGCTCTTTCAACCCTGGCATCTGCAAATCCAAGAAGACATTCGAACTGAAATTATGCCGAATGTTACCGGCATAGTCGTAGATATCGTCGCCGTGACCAATAAGCATAAGCAATAGAAAATGATAGTAACTTTAGTGCCTATAGATAGGCTCTAACCCCTAAACTCTAAACTCTAAACCGTTCTCGGAGCACTTCTTCTACCACTGCGGGGAAGTGAGCCATTTCGAGCTGATGCTCTTTCTCTGCGATATCCTCCACGGTATCATCCGGTGAAAGGGCAACACGGAATTGCTGGATAATCTCACCGCCATCACATACGTTGGAGACATAATGAACTGTCATACCGGTCTCCGTCTCTCCGGCAGCCTTCACGGCTTCATGCACGTGATGCCCCCACATTCCCTTACCTCCATATTTCGGTAACAATGCCGGGTGAAGGTTGATGATTTTCTGTGGGAAAGCCTCAATGAGGTAGTCGGGTATCATAAGAAGGAATCCTGCCAAGACGATGAAATCCACCTGATACTGGTCCAGCAGCGGGAGTAATACGTCAGGATTATTCAACATACTCTTGTTGATAACCGTGGTAGGCACATTATGAGATGCTGCCCGAACCAAAGCGTAAGCATCAGCACGGTTGCTGATAACCAATGTGGGCTTCACCCACGATCCTTTGAAATATTGTATGAGGTTCTCGCAGTTAGTACCACCACCAGATACAAAGATAGCAATATTGACTTTTTTCATAATTGAATAGTTTGATAGTACCTATAGTATCTATAGTATCTATAGTATCTATAGTACCTATAGTGACTATATTATCTATAATATCTTATACTCTAAACCCTAACCCAACATATCCGCATCATCCAAAACCGGGAATTTCTTTCGGAAAGCATTCAGACGATCCAAATCGAGTTCAACAGTCTTGCAGCACGGCATGTCAGTGCCACAGTCAGCAATCACTTTCCCGTAGGCATCGATAACCATCGACCCACCACTGTATTCACATGTAGGATCACTGCCAACTCTGTTGACACCTGCCACAAAACACTGATTCTCAATGGCGCGGGCTCTCAGCAGCGTGTTCCATACAATCATTCTACTGGTGGGCCAGTTGGCAACATAGAGTATTATGTCGTAGTCTTTCCGGTTTCTGCTCCATACAGGGAATCGCAGATCGTAGCATACCTCCAAGAGGAAACGTATTCCTTGGTATTCCACAATAGTTCGTTCTGTACCTGCTGTAAAAAAAAGGTCTTCCTCTCCATAGGTAAAGAGATGTCGTTTATCGTAGGTAGATATCTCGCCATCAGGTTTTACGAAATAGAAACGGTTGTAATAATGCTCATCATCTCTTACAGCGATGCTGCCTGCTATAGCAGCTTGACGCTGGAGGGCAATCTCCTTCATCCAAGCCAGACTACTGTTATCTTCCTCGGCAATACCCTCGGGTTGGGTAGCAAACCCGGTGGAAAACATCTCAGGCAATACGAAGAGATCGGCAGACTGATCTTTGATCAACTCCTCAATACGCAGTCTGTTGACTGCAGGATCAGCCCAACGAATATCCGTCTGTACTATAGCGATTGTCATACTCCTAACTCTACGCCCTATACTCTAAACCCTAAACTCCTTATACTCCACGAAAGCCTCCATAGCCTCATAACAGGCAAGTCCGAGGTCATCATATAGTTGGGCTGTACCACGGTTACGGTCTTCCGCACGCTGCCAGAAGAGTCGTTCATCTTTTCCGAGGAAAGGAGCGCTCTCCATCTGTGACTGGTGTTTGAGGATCGCATTACGCTTAGCACGCAACTCTTCAGGGCTCATCGGCACACACATCTCGATATTCTCAATCTCCCATTCTGCCCAAGCACCGCGGTACATCCACACCCTACAGTCGTCTAACCATGCTGCTCCGGCTTTCTTCTCTTCATCGATAGCCGCTAATACGGCATCGGTACATTTCCGGTGGGTACCATGAGGATCTGCCAAGTCACCGGCAACATAAATCTGGTGTGGTTGTACCTCCTGCAATAGTTGTTGCACCACTCGAACATCAGCTTCCGACATCGGCAGTTTCTCAATCTTTCCCGACTCATAGAAGGGCAGGTCCAAGAAGTGAACATGATCGAGAGGGATATTGTTAAAAGTGGAAGCTGTACGTGCCTCACCTCTTCGGATCAGTCCTTTGATGGTGAGGATATCCCTATTGTCGAGATCGCCTTCTTTTTTGTTCTTCAGGAACTGCTTGATTTCCTGATATTTATCTCGGATAACACGGTCTTCGTTATTACCGAACAGTTGGTTGAATCCGTTGATGAAATGCATGAAACGTACCACCTCTTCATCACCAACTGCGATATTTCCTGATGTCTCGTAAGCTACATGAACATCATGTCCCTGCTGAATCAATCGTCTCAGGGTACCACCCATAGAGATGACATCATCATCGGGATGCGGTGAGAAGACAATTACCCGTTTAGGATAGGGCAGGGCACGTTCGGGGCGGTAGGTATCGTCGGCATCCGGTTTACCTCCAGGCCATCCGGTGATGGTATGCTGCAGATCATTGAAAATCTTGATATTGGCATTATATGCACTGCCATAGAGGGCAAGCAACTCAGAGAGTCCGTTCTCGTTATAATCCTTATTAGTAAGTTTCAGGATCGGTTTCTTTGTCTTCTGACAGAGCCATACCAACGCACTCCTCACCAGTTTATCGGTCCAGGTACACGAGGCTACTAACCATGGATGGATGATTCTGGTGAGTTTTGAACCGGCAGCCAGGTCGATGATGACATGTACATCGTTATGTGTCTGCAGGAATGATGCGGGAATCGTATCGGTGATCCTTTCCTCAACCGTCTTCTGGATGATATCCGCTTTTTCTTCACCCCATGCCGCGAGATAAATCTTCTTGGCTTGCAGGATGGTGCCTACACCCACAGTGATGGAGCAGGGGGGTACAATCTCGCTTGTGCCGAAACTCATGGTCATCTCCTCTCTCGACACGTTATCAATAAGAATCAGTCGTGAGGTAGAGGTAACCCCTGAACCGGGCTCGTTGGATGCGATGTTACCCATACGTCCGATACCCATCAGCAGCATGTCCATCCCTCCGCAATTCTTGATTTTCTCTTCATATTTCCTGCAGTGTACCTGCACGAACTCCTGTTGGATACTTCCGTCGGGTGAGAAAATATGTACAGGGTTGATATCCACATGATCCAACAGGTGCTTTTTCAGTTGCTGCAGACTACTGACGGTTGTTCCTGCCTTGAGGGGGAAATATTCGTAAAGGTTGAAGACTATGACATTCTTGAAACTCAGTCCTTCCTCCTTGTGTCTTCGTATCAGTTCGTCATAGATAGGGATCAATGATTTTCCCGTGCCTAATCCGAGAACACAGTATTGCTGACGCTTTTGCTTGGAGAGTATCTCTTGCTGCACCTGATCGGCAATGGTGACGGCACCCTCTTGTATGGTAGCAAAGATATCGGTAGGGATTTTCTCACAACGTGTAATCTCCGAACGGTCAACGGCTGTCTTTGGATGATAGAATTCTTCTGAGATATTGTTCAGAACAATCTGAGAACTAAGATTCAGATTCATGCTGTAAATTTTTTAATTATAAGAATACTTGGTGGAGAATGATTTATAACAGCTGTTCATAACCATTAAGATTATGATGCTGTAATTTTCCAATGCAAAAATAACATAAAGTAGGCGAAAGAGCAAAAATAATCGCTTCTTTTTCTTCTTTTCTCAAATATTAAAGCTCACCTTTACGAGAATTTCCCTTGGTCGCAGGTAACTGACGGTATAGAATTCCCCCGTCATGTCAACATAGCGATGACGGCGCTCGGAGTTGCCGAAGATGTTATACATATACAATCCTGCGTCGTAGGTTTTTGTGCGGTATATCACCGATACGTCGGAGAACAGGTTGAACGACATGGATTCGTCGTTGCTGTGCGTACAGTCGAAGTTCCATGACAGTTGCCAC
>JAFZPF010000081.1 GCA_017550455.1 Prevotella sp. | reverse complement strand
CAAGAGGGCTGAGGGGATGATAACAGCCAGTAACAGATATTTGGGTCGGAAGAACCGTTTGCCATTCACGAACAAAGCATCGATGAAGATCTTTACCCCATTCGTCAGGGTGACACCTGCTGTAGCAAGAAAGAGCAGAACCGTCTGAATGATCGTCATCTGCTGATGCTGCTGAATGAGATAGCCCGACACATACAAGGCAAAGATCAGCAGGAACATCGAGAATGCGAAATGATCGGGCGCTATCAACGCCGTCATCACATAGGCAAAAGAGAAGAGTAAGAGGGTTAGCAAGGTAGCATCCACCCGCCTTAATCCTATGATCTGCCGGTGGATACGATACATGAACACACTACTGTAGAAAGCACTGAACAACAAAGGGATAGCCGCGAAAATCTGACAGCAGTTGATGCCCGTCAGTTCCAACACCCACTGATTGATCATCGAAGGGATATAAACCAGGAATCCCAAGATCGGATGTCGGTAAACATTATACACATCACTCCATTCGGTGAGTGCCTTGTAAGTCAGTGGATCAAACCCCGACAACAGGAAATGCTTAAGGATATCGTTGATGTTCTTATCATCAACATACGCAATACCATTGAAGGTATAACAGATAAATAACGTGTTCAACACCAGGAAGATCACCAGTATAACAACCGCCAGGATGCCTTCCTCTTTATTTACTTTGAATAATCGCAAAAACTTTCTCATGTCTTTTCTCGAAATGGTTGATAATAAGCCTCATCGGCAAAATCCAACAGTTCTTTATCACCTCTGCTGTCACCAAAGGCTAACAGATAATATTCCGTACGATAGGGATAAGCGCTTAACAGACGATGCACCTTTTCTGGTCCATAGCAGTTGGGAGTGGTAAACCTGCCGGTAAGCTTTCCGTCCCTTACCTCCACTTGTGTACCTATGACTCTCAGTTCGGGAAAGAAAGGCTGTACCCAGTTGTCCACACTCGCACTGATAATCACGCATTCTCCTTCTCGTACATTATTTATATATGTCACCGCTTGTTCACGTAACAAAGTACGGTGCTCTTGTGAGAAGTGCAGGCAGTGATCATTGAATATCTTCAGGGGCATCCCCTTAAAACAGCTGGCAAACACCTTCTCCTTTGCCTTACCATTATCGTAAAGGCCCATCTTCATCAGGATCAGAAGATGACAATACCGCAGGAAAGACAACAGTAGCTTCCCCCACCCTTTTACGAAGATGATGAATGCCAGCAAAGAGTCTTTCTTTGTCAATGTTCCGTCGAAGTCGAAAACATATAGTCGTTTCTGATCCATCATCCGTTATTTTTTCCTTATTTGAAATAGATCAACAACAGGAATGTGAGTCCCCACAACAAGACGATCAACTGTGTGAAGCGGTCTTTCAGCAGCATCTTCGTGGGATCACCGCTCTTTTCATCAACCACCGTGATCTGAATATATCGCAACAGCCCTAACAACACGAAGATGGAGGTGAGGTAGAGATAGTCGGTACCCACACGCTCAACCACATCCGGACTGATGGTATACATGATATAACATACCAAGGTAACAGAAGCGGTTATCGTGATAGCCTGATTGATGAATGTCATATTATAGCGGATCGTATTCTTTCTGGGCGCCTCTCCGGTAGCCTGCATACGGATGACATCATCACGTCGTTTGGCAAATGAGAGGAAGAGGGTGAGCAGGAAAGTCATCATCACCAGCCACTTACTTAAAACGATCTCTGTGGCAAAGCCTCCAGCGAGGATACGGAGTACAAAACCGAAGGCGATGATGCACACATCGAGGATAGCATGTTGTTTCAATTGTGCACAATAACATAGATTGATCACGTAATAGCCGAGGATGATCAAACCTACCTTCCACCAGTCAACAGGTAACAACAGAATCATCACCAATGACAGTGATGCCATCAAGCCCATCAAGAGATAAGCACTCTTCATCGACAACGCGCCGGAGGCCAAGGGGCGTTTACACTTCACCGGATGACGGCGGTCGGCCTCCACATCATAGATATCGTTAAAACAATATACGGAAGAGGCGATAAAGCAGAAGGCGAAGAAGGTGATGATGCTGGCATATACATCCTGGAAGTCGGTCAGGCTTCCACCAAAGAACATCGGTATGAAGACAAACATGTTCTTCAGCCACTGTTTGGGTCTTATCAGTTTTATAGCAGCATTCGTCATGGTGAGGTTATAAGTTTATAAGTTAATGAGTTATATCTGTTTGGGTAACCGTCTGACAATACAATCCACCAATTTGCTCAACAGCCATGCCAGTGGGATGCTTATCAACAAGACAGCCAGTGTGGTAACCCAGTAACTCCAATGATACACCTTAATATATTTCAACACAAACTGCACATGGATAAGGTAAAGTTCCAGACTGATACCACCTATGAACGTGAAGATTCGGAGGCACCACTGGGGGAGTACCTTAAAGAGTGCACAGAAGAGGAACATCCCACTGACAGACAGAGGAATATATGCATAGCGCTCCACCAGTGGCGGGAAGGCACTGCGGCGGCTTGCTTCTATGAAGACACAAAGCCAAAGACTCATCACAAACGTCAGAACGATGATGATCCATCCCGACGATTCAAAGCTGCGTTTCTCTTTCACCCATGCACCACAGTTGATTCCCAGGAGAAAGACAGCAATCCTACTCCAGAAGATCTCCACATGTCCCACGGCATTCCAAAGGGGAGTGTAGTAACGTACCATGGCATACCAGAGGATGAACAACAGGGGCATCCACCGCCATACAGGGTGTTTCTGTATCAGGCGCATATACAAAGGAGCGAAGGTGTACATCATCATGATGGATGGAATAAACCAGAATGACAAGTCGTCAATGCGCCAGAAGCTCCAGTTTACCAAGATATTAGCCACCAGGTGGAAAAGGTTCGGGCTATATCCGCCACCCTTTGCCGTAAGGTAGTTGTTGATATAGAAGATGGCCGCGATGATCAGCCATGCCGGATAGATACGGATATACCGCCGCCAGTAAAAGTTCTTGAATGAGGGGTTCTTCGTCCATGCATACCACAGTCCGATACCACTCAGAAACAGGAACATATCCACACCCACATTCCCACATCGGGCCAGTCCGAAGAAGGCAGAAGAACGCGACAGAGGCATGTGGAAGAGGATGATGATGAGCATGGCAGCCCCCATCAGTGCTCCACGGTATTTACTCAGGTCAAAGATATCAACGGTCTTCATTGTTTAACACTTCGTTTTGTTGTAGCTGAGTTTGCTCTTTTTTCATCTTAGGGGATGGGATCCACCGTAAGACATATTGTAGTAACATGGCCAATGCCACAGAAGAGAGGAGATAGGTCCATATCCCGAAATAGATATCCACACGACGGTAATGAGAGATAATAACTTCCCGCATCACCGGATGCATCACAAAGAGTGCTGCTGAGACAGTACCGATCCACACCCACGGGTTCAGCAGACGGGCAGGCAACAGTTGTACCGTGGCAACAGCGCCCGTCACGATAAAGCAGGGGACGATCAGCCATGAGAGGAAAGACATACTGCCGAAAAGAACCACCACCGCGGATAAGATCACGATGGCTATATTCCCCACCACAGAAAGTGCTTTCCCATGACGGGCGTATAAGATTCCCATGCCGAAGGGCAGAACACCACCAATGAAGTTATACCTTACATAATTCAGTGCATCGTGGTTATCACGACACAGATACTGGATGAACAATGCGGCAATGATCATCACGATGATAACAGATGGTTGTCTTCTGCGATAACACACCAACCGATAGAGAAGATACAACTGAACCATCAGCCCGAAGTACCAATAAGGTCCGGGCTTGATGATCTTCTGTGGTTTATCATATACGAAGTTGATGACCATGGTAAGTTGACTGATCACACGGTCGAAAGCATATACCACAGCCCCGTCATCATGACGTAGGATATAGACGATGATGAATGTGACAAAACCGAGAATCATCAGTCGGAAGAGCTTCAGATAATGGTATGTCATGAACGGTAATACCGCCACCGCTCCCTGTGATTTGCTCCTCTCGTATTTCATCACCAGACCAAAACCGCTGGCAAACAGGAATATAGGGACGCCGTAATGCCCGAAGAAAGAGAAGATATGGATAAAGAGATCTTTATCGAACGACATCAACATCTCCATCATCTGCTGAGGGCGCGTCACATCAAAGGTATATTCGTTTTCCTTAACGGCAAAGCTCAGAAAATGACAGTAGTTGTGGAGTATGATACCGATGATGGCCAACCCACGCAAGGCATTTGTCTCTGTACGACTTAACAGTTGTTCTCTCATTTCTTCACTTTTAACTTATCGTAATCAGTGGTATTCTTCAGGATTCGCGGACGGTGCTCATCGTATTCCGGTCCAAGGATATTCTGTTCCGGCCGATACGACGGGGCAGCAATACCAGCCAGATACAAGAGCAGGTGGGGTAATGCATCTGTCATGTATGGTTTATCCTTTGAACGGATGATAGCACTGTAAATCTCGGGATGCTCCACCATATAACGATGTGAGCAATAGATCCACATGGGGATGTCAAACTCCTCGCGTGCCAACCGGGCAGTTATCTCCGTGGAGTGCATACGCCCGTAGAAATGCACATTACCACTGTAACACTCCTCACCATGGTCGGGCACATAGATAATCACAGCCTCCTCATCCTCAAAACGCGTGATGATCTGGTTGACGATAGAGTCGTTATACCGTGTGGCATTATCATAGAAAGCCATCACCAGCCGTTCTCTGGCACTGAATCCCGGTCGGTCGTAATCTTCTCTCTTATAAAACTGTTTTGATTTCGGACAACGGGTACGATAATCAGTATGCTGTCCTTTCAGATGGAAGATGATCAGGTTATGCTCTTTATTCTCCGTCTTCAGGGTGTCGTAATCTTTCAATAATCCCTCATCAAAATAATATAACTGACTGTTGCGGGTGTCGAACATCGCATTGCTCAGCTCCTGGTTGTTTAGGAAGAAACCACCACTGAAGTCATACACCTCCTCCTTTGCCTTCGGAAGGAACTGATTGGTGAGGAAAGCCACATGATAGCCGGCCTTACGGAAGAGCTCGGGGAACAAAGGATAGTCACACCATTCCCCTTTGTCACCCACGGAATACATTGAGAAGAGGTGCTTAAAGACAAAACTGGTGAGATTCCAGGGAGCCACCACATCGGTAAATGGTATCAGCTCACCTTTCTTTGCACGAGCCAACTGTAAGGGCGTCGTTTCTTTCTCATAGCCATACAACTGACTATGATAGCGATTGTAACTCTCTCCGATGATCAATACGATATTCTTACTCACGAAACGACAGCTGTCCACTTCCACCTTATCAATGCCTTCCACCAGTTTTACCAGTTGTTTCGATGTCAGATGGTTGGCATAGACGCTGAAAACCAATCGGTATATCGGCTGATACTGGAAAGCCCGGTTTTTCTCTGTCAACTCATGTTCCACATCCCCGATCTTGTCATACGACATCAGTCTGATAAAAGCCTGTTTGTTCGGAAGACATGCGTTCAGGGAGATGATGAAGAGGATCAGTGTTGTCAAACCGGCCAACGGCCACAGCCATTGTTTCCAGGCACGATGAAGCTTGACGGGATAACTCTTTCTGTGATAGATGACAGCATATACAATATGTACGATCAACACCAACAAGACGAAAGTCAGTCGGCTCCACAGGATATCAGGAGTGAGGTAAGTCAGGAAAAACTCTCCTGCTTCACGACTGTCGGTCTCGCCCACCAACAGCAACATCGTGGGTGTTATCGTACAGTCGAACTTCACGAAACAGTACACATCAATGATGGCGAGGGTGTAGGCAATGAAATAGAAAAGTCGGCGCACCCACTTCCTGATCTTCTCCGGAAGGATCGTCAACAACACACAGAGCAGATATACATCCACAAACAACTCTGCAGGAGCATGACCGTAAATCTTTAATCCCTTGGCATTGGCTGGGATTACGGAATAGAAACACACCAACCCGAGCACATACATAAAGACGAAGAAAGCCCCATTCTTCCTAATGGGGGTAAACAGACTGGCCAGTAAATGATGTACGATCTTCATTCTCTTTTATATACGCGTAATTATTTATAAACATTTGCATGCAAAGATAATACAAATATTTGATATGACCAAATCATTTAGTACACCTCATTTCATTTCAGGCTCCATCAGCGTGCATGACATCTTTTAAATCCACGCAAGAATGGAAGAAAAACAGTCACTAAAAGCAATGGGAAAGGTGACCTTTTCTACTGGTTTTAATAACCTTTTCCTATAGAAAAAGTACTCTTTTCTACCGTAGAAGATCCCATAGAAGATGAAAATGCCGTAAGTAGTTGATTACAAGAAAAGTAAGTCCATTTCCGTAGAAGATGAACAGCATTTTAAAGATTCTGGCAAAAGTAGATGAATATGAATAGAGTTTGCTGGTGCGTAAGCCCCGAAGGGGCTTTAAGATTATAGGCAGGCGGTGGAGCGCAGCGAAACCCCTGCAATGATGCATACGACAATCAGAACCCCGTCGGGGTGGCAGAATCTGTCATACCTTCGGCATTCATTAATTGCGAACCTTTTCGCAGGGGTTACGCTTTGCTTCACCCCTACCTATGTTCTGATGCACTTTCAGTGCTTCAGGTCAACTGGTATATCATTGCCAAGATAAAAGTCTGGCGCAAACATGCAGACGAATGGGCCGCTTTGGTCCGGTCATTACGGCCTGCAGGCCCGGCCAAAAGGCCGTTTTGGTCCTACTGACATCATGAGCCCCCCAAAGTGAGAAAATATATACAGCTGAATAACGAAGGGGAGAATTAGACAAAGGGGAACAACAGCTGCTTTAAGAAAAGAAAAGGTAAAAACAGTAGATACTCTATGCCAGTAATACATTGTCCTTTTCCTTCTTTTACCTCCACCACTTGTCCCTTCTTGTCAACATAGAACCACTCATCACT
>JAFZPF010000002.1 GCA_017550455.1 Prevotella sp. | reverse complement strand
GGTGATCAGTCGTCCGGTAGCTTTGGGCAGATCATCCGGATTCTTCTTGATGCTCTCATGATAAGGCAGTTGTTTGATCAATATGATATGCTGTTCATCCGGAGAGAACTTAAATCCGTCAATACCCGTCTTATCATTTGTCAGTTGAATACGTCCTGTGCCGTCAGGATTCATACTCCATACCTGACCATCTCTCAAGAACGCAATCTTACTGCCATTCTTGATCCATGCGGCATCCGTCTCATTCTTACTGTCTACGGTCAGCAGTTGTTGGTTCTGACCATTGGCATCCATGATATAGAGCACATGATGACTCTTGTTTTGCTTTACACTATAGTAAGCAACATTATAAACGATCTTTGAGCCGTCGGGAGATGCGGCATAACCACCGATACGTCCCATTGCCCAGAGGGCTTCCGGTGTCATCAGGTCATTGCTTAACTTAATGTTGTTCTTTCCAATTGGGCGTGCCACGTTGTCTTGTGCATTAAGGTTAATTGTTGCCATCACGAGGATGACAAACAATGTGATAAGTTTTTTCATGATTATTTATATTTATTCATTTGTTTCTCACGCATCTCACGCTGACGTCTCAACTCCTCTGTCTGCTTCTGCATCGCTTCCAGACGGGTGGCCAGGTTCTTTGCTTTCTTGGGATTGTTCTCATTCTCTTTGTACTTTGCTTCCAGGATAGCCAACAGCTTCGCATCATTGGTGGTCTTACGCAATGCCCACATGATAGCTGCACTGAAGAATAGGGACACGAAATAATAGAAGTTCAGACCTGAAGAGTAATCATTGAAGATAAAGAAGAACATCACCGGCATCAGATACATCATCCACTGCATCATCTTCATCTGCTCAGCCTGCTGTCCGACCATCTGGTCTTTCTGCTGACGCATATTCATGACGGAATACAATACGTTAGCTACACAGAAGAGGATACATGTCAGTGAGAGATGGTCACCAATCATCCAAATATTCTTGTTCCAAGTGATAATCGGGTCGTAGGTACTCAGGTCGTTGATCCACAGGAAATGCTCACCACGTAACTGAATGGCATTAGGTACAAAAAAGAACAGGGCCATCCAGATAGGCATCTGTATCAGCATCGGCAGACAGCCGCTCAGCGGACTCACTCCATATTTGGAATACATCGCCATCATAGCCTGCTGCTTCTGCATCTGGTCTTCCGGTTTGTCGTACTGTTTGGTGGCCTCATCGAGTTTCGGTTTCAGCACACGCATCTTGGCAGATGACATATAACTCTTCTTCACCAACGGATAGGTGATGGCCTTGAGGAGTAAGGTGATCAGGATCAAAACGATACCCATGTTCAGACCGAAGGAGGTGAGCCAGTCGAAGACATAGAGGGTGAACCATCTGTTGATCGGGCGGATAATCCACCAACCCAGATAGACGAGGCGCTCCAACTGCAGGTTCTTTCCGAAGGTGCTCTGTTTCTCTACGTTCTGCAGTACACGGAAATCGTTCGGACCGTAATAGAACTCAAACTCTGATGGTTTTGCTCCTGTAGGATCGAAGGCTGTCTTTAACTTGGCAGAATACTGCTTGAGATATTTTGTGCCTTTCTCCTGCAACAGGGATGTCAGTGAAGCATCGGTAGCAAAATTATCCTTAGAGATCATCACAGCAGAGAAGAACTGAGTCTTGAAACATACCCAGTCGATAGGTTCATCGATCTTCTTGTCAACAACATCCTTCTGATCGCTCAACTTCGTTGTACCTCCTGCTGCCTTATGGCAAGTGATACTGGCATAACGGTTCTCAAAGGTAAAACCCCTTTCTTGCTGACGACAGTGCTCATCCCATTGGATATCCATCTCTTTGATGGTGGGAGGGAACAGCCCTGCCATGCCTTCTGCTTGCAGTGACATATGCAGCATATAGTCCTTACCCAGAAGATATTTCATTACCAACTGTCGTCCGTTGCCCGCATCGGCAGTCATCGTAACTGTGGTGTCAGTCACCTCTGATGGGGTGAAGAAGAGATCGGAAGTAATGAAATTATTCTCTTTTCCTGTCAACATGAATTTCAGTTGTTGATCCTGTTTGTCGAACAGTATCAAATCGTCATGACCTTCCTGGTCCTTGAAATTCTTGATAACAGCCTTTTCAACGGTTCCACCTTTGGTATTCAGTGTCAGTTCTACCTTACTATTTTTTAATACGACAGTAGAGGCAGTGCCGCTCATCGCGTTGTGGAAGAGCGCTGTAGTATCCTCTAATGCTGCTTTTTCCTTTTCCTTTTTTGCTAACTGTGTTGCTTGTTGAAGTGCTTTAGCTTCTTTCTCAGCTTTTTCTTTGGCAACCAAAGCCAGAGAGTCTTGTCGTTTCATCTCGGCTACCTGCTCTGCTGATGGTTGTTGCCACCAACTGTAACCAATCAATAACGCAGCAATCAGAATAAAACCGATAACAGTATTTTTATCCATTTCTTATTTATTTGTTTTTTATTTCTAATATCAAAAATATTTTGCAAAGATACATATTTTCATGTTACTGGCAAAAAATATAGAAACTTTGTTTCTTATTCTAGAGGTTTTTATTAACTTTGCAGAACAAGTAAAAGATTATTTTTTATGAGATACTGCTTTTCTTTGATATTTGCTTTCTGTTGTTTCTGCCTGCATGCACAGACAACAGAAACAGATAGTTTGGTAACTGTCAAAAGAGTTGATTACGCTGATTCCATCAGACAGATGCGGAGAAATATTTGGAAATCAACGATCACCCCGCAGATGTCTGCTTATAATCAATATCGTTTGTTTGCTCCATCCACTTTCTATCATGCTATCGCCAAGCATAATCTGTATCTTTATGACAGTGAGCAAGATATTTATGATCAAGCAGTTGACGATGCTTTGTTGAACATTTACCTGAATCATCCAGAGTATATTACCAACAGCGAACAACAGTTGCGTGATGCGGGAGGTGTTGATGAGACCATCACCTCACCGATACGTACAGAAGTGAATCTGGAAAAGAAAGAGGCACCGACACCCCAAGAGGTGATCGATGCACCGGTGGATGTGGTGATTACAAAGCCTAATTTCTGGACATATAAAGGTGATCAATATCTGCAGTTCCTGCAGAATTATATTTCCGGTAACTGGTATAAAGGTGGTGAGAGCAACTACTCTATGGTGGCAAGTGTTACGCTGGAAGCGAATTATAACAACAAGCAAAAAGTGAAATGGGATAATAAACTGGAGATGAAATTAGGTTTTCAGACCAGTAAGGCGGATACCATGCATAGTCTGAAGACATCCGAGGACCTTGTACGTCTTACCAGTAAACTGGGTCTGCAAGCCACCAAAAACTGGTATTATACCCTCAGCGTGCTTGGTTATACGCAGTTTATGCGCGGATTCAAGAAAAACGATATCCGTACCTACAGTGACTTTATGTCGCCTTTCAATCTGAATATCTCTATCGGTATGAACTATACTGTGAATTGGTTGAAGAAGAAACTAACAGGAAATATACAGTTGTCACCGTTGGCTTACAACTTCCGTTATGTGGGGCGTGATGCATTGATCACACGATATGGTCTGAAGGAAGGTCATCATACCCTACATGATTTGGGTTCGATGTGTACCGTGGATCTGACATGGAAATTCTCTGATAACATCAACTGGAAGACTCGTCTGTACGGATATTCTACATACCACCGTGCAGAGTTGGAATGGGAAAACACATTTACCTTCCAATTTAATAAGTATATCTCCAGTAAGTTGTTTATCTATCCGCGTTTCGACGATGCTACCACCAGAGACGGTCATCATGCATACTGGCAGTATAAGGAATATGCTTCTTTAGGTTTCAATTATTCATTCTAAGGAAGTAGAGAATATAAATAAAAGATTTTTTAATATAATGGGAAAAAGTTATTTATTAGGATTCGACATCGGCAGTTCTTCTGTTAAAGCATCTCTGGTGAATGCTGATAACGGACAGTGTGCCGCCTCCGCTTTCTACCCGGAATCAGAAGCTCCTATCATTGCCAAGCAGACAGGATGGGCTGAGCAAGAGCCGGAGATGTGGTGGGAAAATGCCAAGAAGGCATTATGGAAAATAATGAGCGACGCACAGGTTAAAGGTGAAGAGATACAGGCTATCGGCATCTCTTATCAGATGCATGGTTTGGTATGTGTGGACAAGAACCAACAGGTGCTGCGCCCCAGTATCATCTGGTGTGACTCCAGAGCTGTACCTTACGGTGAGAAAGCATTCGATGTTCTTGGTCATGAGCATTGCCTGTCGCATATCCTTAATTCTCCAGGCAATTTTACTGCGTCAAAACTGGCTTGGGTAAAGGATAACGAGCCAGAGCTCTACAGTAAGATTGACAAGATCATGTTACCCGGTGATTATATTGCCATGCGCTTGAGTGGAACAACCAATACCACTATCAGTGGTCTCAGTGAGGGAATGATGTGGGACTTTAAAGAGAAATGTCCTGCTCAGTTCTTGTTCGATTACTATGGTTTTGACAACCATTTATTAGCCGACATCGTGCCTACTTTCAGCATTCAGAGCACAGTCAGTAAGATGGCTGCTGAGGAATTGGGTCTGAAAGAGGGTACTCCAATCTCATACAGAGCTGGTGACCAACCCAATAATGCACTGTCGTTGAATGTGTTCAACCCCGGTGAAATCGCATCTACCGCAGGAACGTCCGGTGTAGTTTATGGTGTACTTGGGGAAGTAAATTATGACAAGAAGAGTAGGGTGAATACCTTTGCACATGTGAATTATGCTCCGGATCAGGAACGACTGGGTGTGCTGCTGTGTATCAACGGTACAGGAATTCTCAATGCATGGGTACGTAGGAATATTGCTCCAGAGGGTATGTCATATGCAGATATGAACGAGATGATGTCGCAGATACCCATTGGATCCGATGGTATACAGGTGATACCTTTCGGCAATGGTGCTGAGCGTGTCTTGGAGAACAAAGAGACAGGATGCTCTTTCCATGGCATTCAATTCAACAAACATTCGAAAGCACATCTCATGCGAGCTGCACAGGAAGGTATTGTGTTCAGTTTCTGCTATGGTATGGAGGTGATGCAGGAGATGGGTATGAATATTAACATGATACATGCCGGCAAGGCAAATATGTTCTTAAGTGAGATTTTCAGAAACACTTTGGCATCCGTTTCCGGGGCTACCATCGAACTGTATGATACTGACGGTAGTGTGGGTGCTGCTTTGGGTGCCGGTATTGGCTGCGGATTATACAAAGATCACGAAGAGGCATTTGCTAATCTTAAGAAACTGCAGGTTATTACTCCTGATGAGCATCATCTTGATGAGTACAAACAGGCTTATGCTGCTTGGAAAGAGCAACTGTTGCGAATTATTCATTAATTTTATTATACCTAAATTTTTAAATTTATATGGCAAAAGAGTATTTTCCTCAAATTGGAAAGATTCCTTTTAAAGGAACAGAGAGTAAAGATGTAATGGCTTTCCACTATTATGATCCTGAGAAGGTAGTGATGGGAAAGAAGATGAAGGACTGGTTGAAGTTTGCTATGGCTTGGTGGCATACACTGGGTGGCGCTTCTGGTGATCAGTTCGGTGGACAGACCCGTTCCTATGAATGGGACAAGGCAGAGGATGCTGTACAGCGTGCTAAGGATAAGATGGATGCCGGTTTTGAGATCATGCAGAAATTAGGTTTTGTGTATTACTGTTTCCATGATATCGACTTGGTTGATGAGGCAGATACTATTGAAGAGTACGAGGCTCGCATGAAGGCTATTACCGACTATGCTAAAGAGCGTATGGCTGAGACCGGTATCAAACTGTTGTGGGGTACAGCCAATGTCTTTGGTAACAAACGTTATATGAACGGTGCTGCTACCAATCCTGACTTTGATGTTGTAGCCCGTGCAGCCGTCCAGATCAAGAACGCTATCGATGCTACGATCAAGCTCGGTGGTACCAACTATGTATTCTGGGGTGGACGTGAGGGCTATCAGAGTCTGCTGAACACCCAGATGCAGCGTGAGAAAGATCATCTGGCACAGATGCTCAAGGCAGCACGTGACTATGCTCGTTCTAAGGGCTTTAAAGGTACGTTCCTCATTGAACCGAAACCGATGGAGCCTACCAAGCACCAGTATGATGTAGATACAGAAACCGTTATCGGATTCCTGCGTGCCAATGGTCTTGACAAAGACTTCAAGGTAAATATCGAGGTGAACCATGCTACACTCGCAGGACATACCTTCGAGCATGAGTTGGCTGTTGCTGTGGATAACGGATTTTTAGGTAGTATCGATGCTAACCGTGGTGATGCACAGAATGGATGGGATACCGACCAGTTCCCCATCGATAACTATGAGCTCACACAGGCTATGATGCAGATTATCCGCAATGGTGGTTTTGCTGATGGTGGTACAAACTTCGATGCTAAGCTCCGTCGTAACTCTACCGATCCAGAGGATATCTTCATTGCACATATCAGCGGTATGGATGCCATGGCACGTGCCCTCTTGAATGCTGCTGCAATTCTTGAGGAGAGTGAACTGCCTGCTATGCTCAAGGAGCGCTATGCTTCTTTCGACAGTGGTATCGGTAAGGATTTCGAGGATGGCAAACTGACCTTGGAGCAAATCTATGAGTATGGAAAGAAAGTAGAGGAGCCCAAGCAGACTTCCGCTAAGCAGGAGAAATATGAGACTATCGTAGCACTGTATTCTAAGTAATTAGTATATAGACGGTACTTTTATTTGGGGACAGGTCCTATCAGGGATCTGTCCCCTCTTTTGTTTATCCACTTCGTAAATCCTCGATTACCTCTGGTGGGATGCCCTTGCCCCTACAATCCTAACCCCTAACCCCTAAACTATTAACTCTATACTCTATACTCTAAACTATTAACTATGCACCATGCACTACAAGAGGGTTTTCCCTCTAAGGTTTAGGGAAAGCCTCCTATCAGTTTAGGGAAAATACGTTGCAACGCGCTGTAAAAGCCTTTATCTTTGCAGTAGAAATAATAAATAGAATGTCAAACCTTTTAAAAAGTACGACTATGAAGAAGATGATGTTAACGCTGATGGCAATGGTCACAATGACCATCTCAGCACAGGCAATGAGTTATTCAGCAGCTCGCAACGAAGCATTGTTCCTGACTGACAAGATGGCGTATGAACTGAATCTTTCAGCCGCCCAATTCGAAGCAGCTTATGAAATCAACCTCGATTATATGCTGTCGGTAGCCGACCGTGGTGATATTTTAGGTATCGCATGGAAGAACCGCAATATCGACATGAGCTATATCCTTACTGCTTATCAGTATGAGAGATTTCTCGAGACAGAGTACTTCTATCGTCCTTTGTTCTGGAATGCTGGTATCAGTATGAGAATCTACAACAGGTACGCTGACCGTCTCCACTTCTATTTCGATCGTCCTGCAGTCTATGTTACCTATGTTGGTGGTCACAGCTGGAGAGACAATGGGAATAAGAGCTGGTACAAGAATCGTCCGATCGACAAGAAACACCGCATGACTATCGTCACCGGTCGGGCATCTTCGAACCACGGCACAGTTCATATCTCTAACCACTCTGTGGGACATGTGAAGAACAACAACCACTCTGTGGGTCACAATAAGACAAAGGTTGTTAACAACACCACTGTTATCAATCACAATGTAAACAATAATATGAAAGGAGGTTTTAACAATAATAATATAGGAGTAAGAAACAACAGTAATAATAATCATTCAATAAATACACGCGTCGGGGCAATCGCCAGTGTGAGCAAGAGCAACACCACTACTTCCGCAGGCGGACACTTCGGAGGACGTCGCTAAACAACAACTCTCTCTTCAAATAAAAGGCTGGAAGCAATTCCAGCCTTTTATAGTGTAAAGATAAGAGTGTAGAGTTATGATTACTCTTTGGGGACTGGCTCTGTGATGTGCCTGTCCCCGCCGATGATGCTCTTCCTTACTGGAAAAGATGATCCTTAGGCGTAACTTGTGTGGGCACGCCGGCCTTTCCTCCGAAATGACAGTTTTGGAAGATGATATCCTCGGTATCATCCATGCTGACGGCATTCTTCACTTCCCCGATCTCTACATTGCGGAAAGAGATGTTACGTAGCGGCTTGGCCTTCGTGCCCTGCAGCACAATACCGGCGGCACGTGCTTTATTACAACGGAGCCCGTCCACGAAGATATTTTCCACTGTAGAGAAGTGCTTACTCTCAGCACCCTCACCGGCATACATGCTGGTGACATAGAAGAGATCCTCCACCTCGTCAAACACACAGTTGTTCACATAAATATCCCTGACAAAACCGCCTCTGTCTGGGTTCGTCTTGACATAGATTCCCCGTTTGCAATAACCGGCATAGTCGCAGTTCTCGATAAACACATTCCGTACACCTGCCGACATCTCACTGCCGATCACCACCGCATGCAAGCCCTTGAAATGGCAGTTGCGGATGATGATATTCTCTGAGGGTATCGCCGTTTTCCAACCGTCATTATCCCTGCCGCACTTGATAGCCACGTTGTCATCCCCATTGTTGAAATACACGTCTTCAATAAGAATGTTTCGTGAGTATTCCGGATCGATACCGTCGTTGTTCACCAGCTTGGCATCGTAACGGATACCCCTGCAGATAATGTTCTCGCTTTGTAACAGATGCACACACCAGAAGGGTGCGTTGGTGATGAAGACTCCCTCAACGGTGATGTTCTTACATTGGAAGAACTGCACGAGATGAGGCCGCAACCAATAACCCTCACCGAAGTTACGCTCGGCAATAGGTATTTCCTTGTGGTTCATCTCCCTGCTTAACATTTGACCTCTCTTTTGGTTGGGTTTCCAAGTGGAGAAGGTGGTAGAGGCATTGCCATCGATGGTTCCCTTACCGATGATTGATACGTCATGCAACTGATAACCATAGATAAACGGACTGTAGTTCTGCAGGAAGGTTCCCTCCCATCCCGTCTTCACCATCGGCAGGTAATACTGTGGATCGGGGGAGGATTTCAGCACGGCATCTTCCTGTAACTCCAGACAGACATTACTCTCAAAGTGGATAGGGCCTTTGATCAAGTAAGTGCCTGCCGGCACGATAATATGTGCCCCACCCTTCTTCTTCGCCAGTCTCATCGCCTTGTCGAAAGCTGGTTTGCAGTCTTTCATCCCATTACCCTTTGCACCCTGCTTCAGGATATTTATTTCATATTTCGGAATCTGTGCACCAGTGATCTCCTTGAGGATGGCATCCCGCTTGGCAATACGATCCTGATCATCCGCATATATCCGCTGTGCTCCCATCATCAGCCAGAGCAACAGCAACACTTTCCATTTTATCATCATAGTTTTCTATTTTTCAGACAAAGATAAGCATTTTTTCTTGACAACCAAACATATTTACGATGCTTTGGACACTTATTTGGCCTTTTTCGTTATTATGTCCGAAATAGTTTTTCCTGTCCATACAAACTAAACAGAAAAACAAGAATAATCATTGCGGGGAATGATATGAGGTATATCTTTGCATTAGAAACGACGACACAGTGTCGCCAGCAAACAAAAGATCAATTATTAATAACAAAAAAAATACGATTATGAAAAGAATTAAGTTTTTAGCAATGATGTTTGTAGGTCTGTTGTTCTCAACCATGAGTTTCGCCGATGACCGTCCAGTGCCAGTCAATCAACTCCCTGC
>JAFZPF010000080.1 GCA_017550455.1 Prevotella sp. | reverse complement strand
GAGCACCCTGGAGCATCACGGCCATATCGGTCTGGGTGAAGGCGGAGAGTGTCTTGTAGAAGACATTTCCAGCTTCGATGTCGGGCATCACGAGGATGTCAGCGTCGCCCTCCAACGGGGAGTTGATGCCTTTGATCTCGTCAGCCTCTTTATCGCAGGCACATTTAGCATCTATCGGTCCGTGTAGGATGATGTCTCCAAAAGCACCTTCGGAGGCTTGTCGCATCAGTTCTACATAATCCAATGTGATAGGGAATTTCTCGGAAACCTTCTCGGTACAGTGGAGCAGGGCCACGCGCGGACGGTCAACACCAAAGCTGCGACAGATATCGGCAGCCCGACGGATGATGACGGCACGCTGCTCTAAGGTAGGGTTGGGGATGACGGCCACATCACTGACGAAGAGGATCTTGTGATAGGTGGGCACCTTCATGGCGCTGATATGTGTCAGGGTACCACCCTGGGGAAGGATGCCGTTCTGTTTGTTCAGGATAGCGCGGAGCACCACATCGGTGTTCACTAGTCCTTTCATGATGACGTCGGCTTTTCCTTCTTTTACCTGTGCCACGGCCTTGGCGGCGGATGCCTCAGGTGTCTCTTCATGGATGTAGGTTACGATAGCCCAGCCTTCCAGCTCTGCCTGCTGCAGTGCTTCGCGGGTGTGTTCATCATTGGCTTCTATAGCTACTATACGATAGGTTTTGTTCTTCGCTTTCAGCATCTCTGAAAGCTGTGCGAAATCTTTTATCATGTTCATAACAATAATATAGTTGCATAATATTTGCGCAAATATACATTATTTTGTGTAAAACTACAAGAAGATAATCGGATTTTTAAGTTTTATTTAATGTAAGTGAAGAGTAAAAAGTGAAGAGTGTAGTATCCCTACAGTTTTATAAATTCAAATACTATTAACTCGTTTACTTGTTTACTCGTTTACTCGTCTACTCGTTTACTTGTTTACTCGTCTACTTGTCAACTAATTGAAAAATATTTTGTGATTCCCGTTTTTTTGTGTAATTTCGCAACGTAAACCATGAGATTATGAGTGACCAAGAGCGAATATATGAGTTACGGAAGGAGTTGCACGAGCACAACTACCGGTATTACGTGCTGAACCAACCGGTGATCGGCGATCAGCAGTTTGACATGCTGATGCACGAACTGCAGGATCTGGAGGAGAAACATCCCGAACTGTATGATGAAAACTCACCCACACAACGGGTGGGCAGTGACTTGAACCAGGAGTTCCGGCAGGTGGCTCACCGTTATCCGATGCTCTCCCTCTCTAACACCTACAACGAAGGGGATGTGGCTGAGTGGTATAACAGTGTACGCAAGGGCCTGAACGATGCGCCTTTCGAGGTGTGTTGTGAGATGAAATACGACGGACTGAGCATCTCATTGACGTATGTTGACGGTCAACTGCGGCAGGCGGTGACGCGTGGAGATGGTGTGCAGGGTGATGATGTGACGAACAATGTTAAGACGATCCGTTCCATTCCCCTTGTTCTCCCCGGAAAGGGTTATCCGAAGGAGTTTGAGATCCGTGGGGAGATCCTGATGCCATGGCAGTCGTTCGAACGGCTGAACCGTGAGCGGGAAGCTGCCGATGAGCCCCTCTTCGCCAACCCCCGTAATGCGGCCAGCGGCACCCTGAAGTCGCAGAAGAGTGAGGTGGCTGCCACCCGGCAGTTGGATGCCTACCTCTATTATCTCTTGGGTGAGGAGCTGCCTGCCGACGGTCATTATGAGAACCTCATGGCTGCTGCCTCGTGGGGGTTCAAGATTTCTCAAGGTATGAAAAAGGTGAGCACCCTGCAGGAGATCTATGATTTCATTACTTATTGGGATACTGAGCGAAAGAACCTGCCTGTGGCCACCGACGGCATCGTCTTGAAGGTGAATAACCTGCAGCAACAACGGTCGTTGGGCTTCACCGCGAAGAGTCCCCGTTGGGCCATCGCCTATAAGTTCAAGGCAGAGCGTGCCTGCACCCGACTCAATGAGGTGACTTACCAGGTGGGACGTACCGGTGCCGTCACCCCTGTGGCGAATATGGATCCGGTGCAGTTAGCCGGCACCGTGGTGAAGCGTGCCACCTTGAACAATGAGGACTTCATCAAGAGCTTCGATCTTCATATCGGTGATTATGTCTATGTGGAGAAGGGCGGGGAGATTATCCCGAAGATTGTGGGTGTGGATATCGACCAGCGACCGATCATCGCACAACCTGTGCAGTTTATCACCCGTTGTCCGGAGTGTGGCACACCCTTGGTGCGTTATGAGGGGGAGGCTGTCCATTACTGTCCGAACGACTCCGGTTGTCCGCCGCAGATCAAAGGACGTATCGAGCATTTCATCTCGCGTAAGGCGATGAATATCGACAGTTTAGGCCCTGAGACGGTGGATGACTACTACCGTATCGGACTGATCCATAATATCGCCGACCTGTATCTCATCGACGTGCAGCAGATCAACGGTGACGGTTCACGACAGAAGTCGGCCCAGAAGATTGTCAACAGCATCGCTGCCTCTAAGAATGTACCTTTCGAACGCGTGGTGTTTGCCTTAGGTATCCGTTTTGTGGGAGAGACATCCGCCCGTCTGCTGGCCCGTCATTTTAAGAACATCGATACCCTGATGAATGCCACGGCCGAAGAACTCATGGAGGTGGAGGGTGTCGGTGAGGTGATTGCCAACAGTGTGATCTCCTATTTCCAGAACCCTGTCAACAAAGAGATTGTCGAGCGGCTCCGTGAGTATGGCTTGCAGATGGCTCTCTCAGAGGAGCAGTTGCAGGGTGCCAGCAATCGGTTGGCTGGTAAGAGCATTGTTATCAGTGGGGTGTTTGCCCACCATTCACGTGATGAGTATAAACAACTCATCGAGCAGCATGGCGGAAAGAATGTGGGTAGTATCAGCGGCAAGACATCGTTTATCCTGGCAGGTGAGAATATGGGACCTTCGAAACTTGAGAAGGCCCGTAAGTTGGGTGTGGAGATTATCAGTGAGGAGGAATTTTTGAAGATAATTAATAATTAATAGATAATAATTTATAGTTAATTAGGTGGGGTTGTTGAAGCTGTCAACTTAGGTATTCCGCTTGCTGCCTCCTTTGTCGAGGATGACGGCAGCGAGGATGACGATACCCTTGATGACCTGTTGCCAGAAAGGGGAGACACCCAGTAGGACGAGTCCGTTGTTGAGCACCCCGATGATCAGTGCACCGATGATCGTTCCGATGACCGATCCCTTGCCGCCGCTGAGTGATGTGCCGCCGATGACCACTGCTGCTATGGAGTCGAGCTCATAGCTCACACCGGCATTCGGCTGGGCAGAGTCGAGACGGGCGGTGACTAACAATCCTGCCAAACCGGCAAGGGTGCCTGCCAACGTATAGACGATCAGTTTCACACGGTTTACTTTGATACCCGATATCAGACTGGCGCGCTCATTACCGCCGATAGCGTAGATATGTCGTCCGAAGATGGTATGGCGCATGATGAAGGCAAAGACAATGACGACGATGAGCGCTATCCATACCGGCATGGGAATGCCTAAGAACCATCCTGTGCCCACATACTCAAAACCCTTTCCTAATCCTGTGATGGGGAATCCTCCGGTGTAGAGCATCGTCAGTCCGCGGGCTATCGTCAGCATGCCTAAGGTAGCGATGAAAGGCGGTACCTTAAAGGTGGTGATCATCACGCCGTTGACCCATCCGAGCAATGTACCGATCAGCAAGGCTGCGAGGATACCTCCCCAGAAGGTAAAACCGATAAAGAGATCAGCACTCGGGAATGATAATCCGTCACGGGTGAGTCCAGCCGCCACAGCCCCTGCCAATGCCAGGATCGATCCTACTGAGAGGTCGATGCCACCGGTGAGGATCACCATGGTCATACCCACGGAGATACAGACATTCACCGACACCTGTCGCAAGACATTAAACAGATTGTCGCTGGTAGCGAAATGGTCGGAGAGGAACATCATGGCGATGATCATCAGAAGCAGTGCTACGAGCGGTTTGAGTGCGGAGTTATTGGTAAAAAGGTTGATGCTCTTTTTCATTTCTTTGGGTGTTACAGGTTATTCTTGGGGTAATGCAGCTTTCAGGATCTCTTCTTCGGAGAAGTTGTCTCTGGTGAATGACTTGATGATCTTTCCTTGACAGATGGTGACGATACGGTCGGAGACGGCCATGATCTCCGGCAGTTCGGAGGATACCACGAGGATGGTGTGCCCCTCCTGTGCCAGTTGGTCGATGATCCGGTATATCTCACTCTTCGCCAAGATGTCGATGCCCCGTGTGGGTTCGTCGAGCAGGATGATGCCCGGTGCGGTGAGCAGCCATTTGGCGAGCACCACCTTCTGTTGGTTACCGCCACTGAGCTCGTTGACGAGCTGACGGTTGGAATGCGAACGTATCGACAGTTGTCTGCGGTAGTCATCGGTAATCTTCTCCTCTCTCTGTCGGGAGAGCGTACCTAAGTGTACGAACTGCCGCAACGCTGTCAGGGTGGTGTTATGACGGATATCCATCTCCAGGACCAGTCCGTCGCGCTTACGGTCTTCCGGCAGGTAAGCGATATGTGCCGCGATGGCATCGGCCGTGTTTCTGATTACCGTCTTCTTACCATGGATGAGACATCCGGCATCCTCTCCGATATATTCCGTATCTTTGTGGTGCATACCGAAGATCGTCTCAAACAACTCTGTGCGGCCGGCACCCATCAGTCCGTAGATGCCCAGTACCTCCCCTTGTCGTGCCTCCAGACAGATATCCTGCAGTATATATTTGCCAGGGTGCTCCCGGTCGTGCAGATAAAGATGATTCACCTGCAGGGCCGCTGCATGATGCTCTTTGTCGGGTTGGTAGTCTTTCACGTAGAGTTCCTCCTTCGTGCGCCCCACCATCAGTTTGATGATATGGTCGGTATCCAGTCCTTTTACGGGCAGTTCATCGATCGTCTTCCCGTCGCGCATCACCGTGACATAGTCGGCTAACTCCTTGAGCTCATCCATCTTATGTGTGATATACACGATGCCGACATCCTGTTGGCACAGTTCGCGGATCAGTTGAAAGAGGATCGTTGTCTCCTGTGCAGACAACGAGGAGGTGGGCTCGTCCATGATGAGGATACGGGCATGGGTGGACAGCGCTTTGGCGATCTCCACCAACTGTTGTTGTCCCACGCGCAGATCGTTGACGAGGGTGTGGGTGTCGATGTCGGTATGTAGTCGTTCCAACAGTTTCTTGGCCTCTTGGTGCATCCGTCGGTGATCGATCAGTCCGAAGGCGGTCTTGGGCTCATTCCCCATGAAGATATTCTCTGCAATATTCAGGTAAGGGATCAGGTGCAGTTCCTGGTGAATCATCGAGATACCCTTTTGACGGGCAGCTGTCGTATCGTTGAAATGCTGCTCTTTGCCGTCGATGAGTATCTGTCCCTCGTAGTCGGGATAGACGCCCGACAGGATGTTCATCAGTGTGGATTTCCCCGCACCGTTCTCACCCATGATCGCATTCACCTTTCCTGCATAGATCCGCAGGTTCACCTCGTCGAGCGCTTTGACACCGGGGAATGTCTTGGTGATCTGTCTTGCCTCGGCAAGAATCGTTTCTTCTTTCATCTCTTTTCCAACTGATATGGTATGAGTGTAGCAGGATCTGAAGGCAGTGCCTGATCCGACTTGTCGTCAGCATAGTCGGACAACACTTCCGTGGCGGCACAGAAAGAGACGGTCTCCTGTGGCTTCAGATTACGGATATCGTCTGTCAGCACATTCTCTTCCAAATATTTGTTTACGGTGGCAGATATGTTGTTAAAATCCGCCATCGTGGGGGAGGCATCGATATCGAACCATCCCGAGGCATCGCGTGCCAGGTTGCCGAAGATATGTTGGGTGGGGATGCTCCAGCGGTGCCCTTCCGACAGGATGATGCAGTGTTCATCGTCTTTCTCCACCACCGTGCCTTCACCCTTCACCACGAAGAAGATGTTGGAACCGATGCCGAGCACCCGTCCGTGAATTTTGATATCGCTCCTCTTGCCTTCCAGCAGTGTGAGGAAATCCTTCAGCGGCATGGCTTTTTCCATGAGATCACCTTGTTGCTGAAACTGTTCCTTGACGTATGATTCCGTATCGAAAGCCCCGGCATTCATCTTCCGTTGGTGCTCACTGAGCGGTTCGGTATAGAAGGCGCACCAAAAGGCGATGATGGTCGCGATGACCGTGGCTGTTGTGATGATGATATTTTTCCTCTTCATACCCAACTATTTGATTCGTCCGAAATTACCGTAGTTACTCACATTCTGCTGTGTCACCAGTTCTACGGCTACCGGCAACTTATGCGGCAGCTTCTCTTTGGTGGTGGAATGTTTGTATGCCAGTGTAGCAGCCGTCTCAGCAATCGTCTTCGGGAACTGCATACCCGTAGCTTCTACCTTCCCCTCACGGATGGCGTTCACCGCATCGTCGGCCCCGTCGAAGCCGAACACCTTGATCTTGCCTGTTTTGCCGGCTCCTAAGATTGCCTGATAGGCACCCATCGCCATGGCGTCATTACCGCAGAACACCGCTTGAATGTCGGGATGAGCCTGCATCATCGACTCCATCACCTCCATGGCTTTGTTCTGGTCGAATTCCCCCGTCTGCTGTGCCAGCATGTGGAAGTTGTCAAAGCAGTCCACCACCGAGTGGAATCCTTTGGAGCGTGCCCAGGTATTGTTGTCACCCACCAGTCCGAGAATCTCCACGTAGTTGATATCTCCTTTCGGATATTGTCCTTTCATCGTCTCCACGAAATACTGTCCCAGGGTGATGCACCCGGAGTAATTGTCCGACAATATCTGTGTGACGCTGGCGGCAGGATCATTGAGTTCTCTGTCCATGCAGAACACATCGATGCCGGCGCGCATGGCGGCTTTGGCATTCACCGTGGAACCCTCCGTGTCGGTGGGGTTGAAGAGAATGGCATCATAACCGGTGGAGATGATGTTGTCGAAATGCTCTGCCTCTTTCGACGGATTGTTCTGCGAGTCGAAGATCGTGGTCTCATACCCCAACGACTCCGCCTTCTGTTGTGCTGCCTGTCCCAGCACCACAAACCACGGATTGTTCATGGTGGAGATGACGATGGCGATCTTCTTCTTCTCCTGCTGCGCATTACCCTTGCAAGATGTAAGGATGGCTGATGTCACCAGCAGCAGACAGGTTAATAATGATGCAATTCTCTTTATCATATCTCAAAACTCAAAACTCTAAACTTCTTAGCAAATTCGAAGAGCTCCAGCGGCAGATGACAATACCCTTCGGGGTTCTTATCCAGATAATCCTGGTGATATTCCTCTGCCGTATAGAAGCAGTTGAGCGGTTCTACCTCCGTCACCATCTTCTTCTTATATTTCTTCTGTTCCTCCTGATACACCTCTTTTATAATAGGTACATCAGCCTCGTCGGTATAGTAGATGCCCGTCCGGTATTGCGTACCCACATCATGTCCCTGTTGGTTCAACAGGGTAGGGTCGATAGCCTTGAAGTACATCTCCAGGAGGAACCTCAGTGGAATCTTTTCCGGATCGTAGGTTACCATCACCGTCTCCGCATGATGCGTGGTGTTCGTGCATACCTCTTGATAGGTGGGTGCCTCTGTGATACCGTTGGCATATCCCACCTGTGTCTTTATCACTCCGTTGATCAGTTTGAAGAAATGTTCTGTACCCCAGAAACATCCTCCTGCAAAATAGATTACCTTTTCCATTATTTAATTAATCATTTGCAAATTTATTCTTTTACCATTAGCCCTATCGTATAGAATATCCTCATAAAGGATGATCTTACAGAATAATTCACTATTATGACATTATTTTACCCCTTTTTGTCTATACTCTGGAACCTCTGCTCCGTCCCTGCCCCATAGGCATGAGGCGAGGCGTTCGGTTATAACTCTAAACCATCATCTCTATTCTCTATACCCTACACCCTAAACTCTAAACCCTAAACTCTAAACTATTCACCATCACCCCCATCCCGGTGGCAACACGATATTGTCGATATTGCGAGCCTCTTCGAAGAGTGGTGCTATCTCCTCATCGGTAAAACCGGCGATGCCACAGCCGATCCTTGTTACGAGGAAGGTCATGTTCTGATGAGCCTTGGCAAAGGCGATAAACTCATCCACATACGGTTTGATGGTTTCCACGCCACCCTGCATCGTAGGGATGGCATAACTCTGTCCCTGCAGTCCGACACCCTGTCCCATGACAGCTCCGAACTTACGATAGGCGATATAGGCAGCACCACCGCCGTGCATACCTCTTAGGTTACTGCCAAAGACGAAGATCTCGTTTGGCTGGAGCTCGGTGATAAACTCCGGTGTTGTACGTTTCTTTTCCATATCTGATATTTTTGAATAATCCATCTCGTTGCATGCCATCGGTGCTTCCGTGGTGTACATAATCCCCGTTTCTGCCGTCTCCGCACAGACGATGGCGCGCTCGTCCATCACCTCCGGCATGTCCAGATCCATGTCGAAGAACTTCTTGAAGTAAGGCACGATGAACTGCTCCTTCAGTTTCTTGTATCTCTGTGAGACGGCCGACGGGGTCATATCCAACTGTAGGGCTACCTCCGTGCCTTTGAATCCCCGGAGCAGCATCATGTGGATGATCATCCGGTCTTTGCGATTCAGTGGTGCATGGTCGCACACATCCTCAATCATACTGTTGAACTGCAGGCGCAGATCACTCGTCATGTCGAAGGTCCGCAGGTAGTCATCGAAGGTGATACTGCCATATTCCCGTCGGTACCACTTCAGGGCGTCGAGCACCACGAAGCGGAAGCCGTTGATCATCCAGGTGCGGAGAGAGACGGTCGGTGAACGGTCCTCCAGCGGTTTCCAGTCGTGCTCCATCAAGTAGATGGCATACTGATGCGCCAACGACAGGAAGTCGAGATTCTCCTTCTTGCTCAACTCATATTTCTTGTCGAAGATATAATAGGCAGCCTGACAATATTCATAGAAATACTGTCTGAAATAATAACTGTCTCCTCTGCGGAAACCCTCTATAATCTCATTGTCACTGGCCATCATTGTAAAATTTGTTGCTAAAGTAACAAAAAAAATTCAGATGTCCTTAATTTTTTCCTAAAAAACGCTTTTAAGATGATAAAGAGTTTTACAACCGATTATTCACTTAAAAAACAAAGAAAATGAAAAGAGTATTCAATCTGATTATCGTAGATGAGAGCGGATCGATGTCAATCATCCGCAAACAGGCTTTCACAGGAATGAACGAGACCTTATCCACCGTGAGAACCATGCAAGAGAAATTCCCTGATACCGAACAGCGCGTTACCCTGGTAACCTTCGACAGTGACCACATGAACTGGCATTATAATGATGAGCCGGCCAAACAGACGCATGATCTGTCGTGGAAAGCCTACAACCCCTGTGCTGCCACCCCTTTGTATGATGCCATCGGCAAGGCCGTCTCCAAGCTCAATGCACAGGTGGAGAAAGACGACAACGTGCTGGTGACCATCATCACCGACGGGGAGGAGAACTGCTCCGAGGAGTGGACGCTGAAGATGGTGCGTAACCTGATAGAGAAGCTGAAGTCACAGAAGTGGACGTTCACACTGATAGGCACCGACAACCTCGATGTGGAGGGGATGGCTCATTCAATGAGCATCGACGAGCATCTGGATTTCAAGCAGGATGATGCCAATACTAAGGCGATGTTTTCCCGTGAGCGTAAGGCCAGGATCCGTTACAACCTCCATGTTGACCAGGATGTAGCCATGCCCACCGGCTCGTTCTTTGAGGAAGAGTAGTCTTTTGGCGGGCCCACCCGCCAAAAAGTTTAGAGTTTAGAGTGAATAGTGTAGAGTTATGGCATCTGGCGTAACGAACCGAACACCTCGCCCCATGCTATGGGGAAAGTCGCGATTAAGCGAGTGCAGAGTCATGCTCGCATGAGCTATGCCGAGCGTGAGCGAGTTCGATGTGAAATATCAAAGGTTGGGAGAGGGGAAAACATTCTAAAAAAAACGATAGCTATTTCTTGAATATTCAAAAATAACCGTATCTTTGCATTCTACATTGTATTGGTAAGGAAATGAACTCAAAGGAAAGAAAAAACGTTGTTTTCACGATACTTGGTAAGACCTTGTTGTATATCGTGACCGTCGCTTTGATATTCGCTCTCATTCTGTGGGCTTGGGAGAAGCACGACTGGCTACCCTTCGTCAAGAGTATCATACGCGGAGTGGTCATCCCTATTTTCCTTGGCGGTTTGTTAGTGTTTCTTCTCCGTCGTGAATTCAGTGTCCTGAAAGACAAATGGAAACCCTTCGTTATGTTTGTCCTTTTCCTTACCGGCACCATGGTGTTTGTCAATGTCGGGATCATCGTACAAGAAGCCTGTGCCAAGGTGATGACGGTCGGCAGTATCACTACACTGTCAAACGAAGAAATCAAGACGGCGGATTATCTTCAGATAGAAAGTGTTGAACCTGATACGAGTGCATCCAACTATCTTTTTGAGGATGCCCTCATACCCAGTAGACGTGGTTCCAGCAAGGTCAATTTTTTGCTTTATCAGGTCTGTCCGCTTAAAGACAAGAAAGGCGTGTTCCTTTGCACACGGACTAAAGAGACACAACCTTTGAGAATGTCCTCCCGGAAAAGAATACAACAATATCAAACAGATTTCATCAACCGGGAGAAAGGCTCGATCAAGAACGTTGCTCTCTCAGCACATTTCTTCAAGGTCGTTCACCAAAGTGACCGTTACGAGCCATACCAGGCTGTTGCTACCACCAGCACTACTCGTCATGGAGCCATCAGTCCGGAGCAACTCGTTCTGCTCGAAATACGTCAACCTGATACCATCAAAAGATGGGAGGATAATGCACTCTATATCCTCTGTTCTCTCCTTATCGGCTTTTCTGTGCTTGCTATCACACTGATGGGCACAGGGGTGCTGAATGAAGAGTTTCGGGGGAAATAGGTGACAGGTATGCGGCAGCGGCCCTGTCGCTGGTCATTTATAGCTGTATCTTTGTAGGGGCATACTTTATGTGTGCCAGCCTACAAATAATAGTATAGGCAACAGGTATTTAATCATATGCCTACTTCTTTCTTCTGATTTTTAGAAAGAATAATATTGGCCAAACAAACAGCATATTCCATATCTGAGTTTTGCGGTTTCCATGCCAATGTGTAGCTTACTTTTGCATCTGTAACTTCATATCCTCTTTTGGACAACACTTTCAGTTTTTCTTTTCCTGATGCTGACAATGCTGCAACGTTATAACCTTGTTTGTTTAGCAAAAAACCATCTTTAAAAAGAAGGCTATCACCACTTCTGAGACGAAGTACAATTTCTTTTCGGCCTTTGAAAAAGTCGAGCCATACATCTCGCATATTAAGTGGTATTGATACGGAAGAATATTCAGTGGGGGGATTTGGAATAAGATAAAGGTTGCGTTTGGCACGCGTAAGTCCCACGTAATAGGTTCGCATATCATCAACGCTTCTTCCATCTGGTATAGATGACATAAGGTAAACGGTATCGAACTCTCGACCTTTTGCTTTATGGATGGTACTTACAAAGATAGATTTGTTATCAGAAGCGATGAAGTCTTCAATATTCGACTCAAAAATAAATTCTTTTAGATCGCTGAGATAATATGTTTTATGAGTTACTTCAAAATCTGAGAAGAATTTTTTCATGACATTAAGACAGGTGCTTGATGCATAGGTTTCGAGGGTGTGTCGTTTTGCCTCTTGCCACTTCTCTTTTGATATTGAAACATCATCACTCATGCCCAATTGTTTAAGAAAATAGCGAATTTCAGCAAGATTTCCAAAATGGAAACCTCCCATTGACTCTGCAACAGTGGCATGAAGACCGCTTTTTTCTAGTTCAAAAGCCACCTGCATCGATTCTTCGTTGGTGCGAGTAAGTATTGCCGTGCTTCCTTGAATGCATATTTCTGCATCCAAAAATGATTTCAAAGTAATTACCTTACCATTTTCGCCTGTGGAGGAACGGATAGATGAATGTTTTAAACGACCAGGTATGTGTTGAATATAACGATTGGCGCAGTCAACCACTGCTTTTGCAGAGCGATAGTTGTCCGTCATCTCGTATAATTTAGCTCCATCCTGATAAATAAGCGACTGCATATAACGTGAGTTTGAACCACGGAATGCATAGATATTCTGGTCATCATCTCCTACGGCAATTACGCGCATATCTTCGTTTTGCTTCATCAAAGCTTGAACAAGCCGGAAATCATCCTCTCCCATATCTTGTGCTTCGTCGATGACAAGTACACTCTTAGCTATTTTTGAGGGTTCTACCTCGCCCCCTTCTATCATCTTTGCTGCTTGGCTTACCACATCTTTCGCATCATCCAAATTCCCTTGTTTGCCTATCAGATCAAAACTGTATGAATGAAATGTTTTAATCTCCACGTAATGCGCTGCACTACCGACTAAAGCAATAAGTCGTTTCTTGAACTCAGTTGCTGCGGCTCTTGAGAAAGTCAGCATCAAAAGTTGCTCATGTTTCACATCCTCAAGTAACAACAATGAAGCCAGTTTATGCACTAGAACTCGTGTCTTTCCACTTCCTGGTCCAGCTGCCACTACGATATATTTCGAATGCTTGTCATCGATAATCTGACATTGACGATTTGAAAGTTGACCAAAGAGTTGATTGTATTTGGCCGGAGTGATGTTTTGATCGATCTGTATTTTGCGTTCTTCTTTGAAATATTTGTTGATAAACTTTCGGAAATCTATAGTGAAATAATCGTTGACGTATTGTAAAGCGGCATTATAATCTCGAACCATCAGGTTAGCATATTCACCCACGATATGGATTTGTCGTATTCGCTGTTTGTAGAATTCATCTAACAGATGATACTGTTCCTTACCATAACGTGTGCGGCGGTCGGCAATGCGGGCTATCTGCATAGTGTTATAGATAACGATAAAGCCACCTTCAATTTTCATCAATTCTGTTTTAGTGAGATAAAGAAGAGCTTCTTCAATATCTTCGATAGTAGGCTTTTTGTGGTGAGAAAACAATGATTTATTCTGCCAAGCAATGAATTGTTCGAGTAATTCAACGATTGAGAAGTTCACAAGCGTAATGTCTCTATTAGTATCTCGTCCGACATTGAGCGTGTCAATAATAAAACGGCAAATATCCATTCGTAGATTAAAACGAGCCATTGTAATATCCTGCGAAGCTTGTAAACGAACCTTCACGCTGTCACTTAAACTATACTCCCTTTTATAGATGTAACCTTTTAATGAAAGAAAAAGAAGTAGCTTCTTCAAACGTTTTGTGTTTGAATACGTAAGACCGGCCTTATGTGCGTCTTCATTCAGTTCTTTATAGCTTATCCTAATTGATTCTTCACCGAATCTCTGCATAAGGAATTGTTCTAACTTAAGTATAATGTCAAGATTGCGTAAAGATGTACTTTTTGATATCCATGCTTGCATGTCTCGAGTATCAGCTAATAAGCCATCCTGTCGCATTAGATTGATATTCCTGATTACTGTAGCTTTATTCATTCCAAGGATATCAGCCAGATAGTCGACACGACTTTCTGCTTCCGCTCCTCTTCCTCCAGCAGTAGCACGAGAACTGATAAGTGACTTGATTATTCGGGCAGCTTCTTCACGTGATTGTTCGTCGAAAAGAGTTGAGATAGTCAATTTATGACGGGCCTCATCCATATTCTTTACAGCTATACCTGTTGCAAAGATGTGAGGGGAATTACTGCCACGTTGTATAAATCCAGCATTCTCTAAAGCCGCTATAGCTGCTTTAACACGTGTCTCTATGTCATCTATCTCTTCGCCCCATCCTGCCTGGCGGGCAAGATCCAATGGTGAGCAACTCACCTTGTCTTGTTTTACTGTAAGGTCCTTGATTGCTTTCCAAACTTGCTGAATCTCACTAATGCTAAGTTTAGTCTGATTTAGGAGAATAAAATGCTTGTCGAGATCACTGTCAGCAAATAAAACATAGCATTCTGCCTGCATCTGTGGATCTCGGCCGGCGCGTCCAGCCTCTTGCACGTAATTCTCCAGAGAGTCGCTGATATTATAGTGTACCACCAGCCCTACATCTTTCTTGTCAACACCCATGCCGAAAGCAGAAGTAGCCACAATCACCTGAGCCTCTCCACACATAAATGCGTTTTGGTTCTTCACTTTTTCGGCTGCTTCCATCTTACCATTGAAGGGTAAAGCACGAATGCCATCCCTAACAAGATGGTCTGCTAATTCACGAGTATGACGAGTGCGAGAAACATACACTATTGAAGGACATTTGTGACCTAATAAGATTGAGCGCAATAAGTTGTATTTCTCATAGGCAGTTTCTGCATGGAGTACCGAATAGTGAAGATTCTTTCTCTCAGCATTTGCAGCAAAAACTTTCAGTTCTAAATCTAGCTTCGTTCTGAAATAGTCACATATATCACTGATAACTTTTGGTTTCGCTGTCGCCGTAAAACAGGAAACAGCAATAGGTTTGCTTAATTGTTTCTTTTCCTGCAGTTGTCGGATGAAATCACCAATATAAAGGTAGTCCACACGGAAGTCATGTCCCCATGCTGAAAAACAATGGGCTTCATCAATAACAAAACGTATAACGTTTCTTTTCACCAGTAGTCGTTCGATAGTTTTCGAGCGTAACATTTCTGGTGCGATATATAGTATGTTTGCCGTACCACCTTCTACCTGTTGGATGGCCGTTGCTCGTTCAATAGGGTCGAGTAGTCCATTGATAGTTACAGCCTCACTAATGCCGCGTGAAGTAAGATTATCCACTTGGTCTTTCATAAGAGACTGTAGCGGAGAAATAACCACCGTTAAACCATGATTGTTTCGACCAGCCATCAATGCCGGCAACTGAAATGTGAGGCTCTTTCCACCGCCAGTCGGAAATATCGTTAATAAAGACTCTCCTCGAATAGCAGATTCTACAGCTTGTTGTTGCATGGGAACGCCATCGAAGACGCGAAACTCGTCATAGCCAAAGAATTGTTTAAGGCCATAATGTGCATCTAATCGTTGGTGACAATAGTCACATTCTCCACATGATGTGTTACACAATAGGTTTATTACGTTAACTACTTGTGGATAGTTGTATAAAACCCATGCAGGTGTAATAGAGAAGATGTCATCTGCACTTATTATAGCTAAACAATAAGCCAACTCTATTGGGTATTGTCTAACTAGAGTATCAAAATCCGCATTACGACAGACTTTACCCTCAAACTCCTTTAAAATCAGTTGTGTCCAGTTTGTTTGAATTCTCAGAATTCTATCTAAAATAGATTGATGTGAAGAAGATGAATATTTTACGTACTTGAAAAATCCATTGAATTGATCTTTATTATGTAGTAATTGATAGTAAATTTCTTTTTTTGTAGGTGATAAATTGTTCCAAGCAGCAACTTCATCATTTAACAGATCACAAGCTTTCATTGAGTCATTTACAGGGTTGTTCAATTCGTCCACCTGCAGCTTGTCATCCTTCACCAAATGATGATAAGGGCGTTTTGGGAATAACAACGGCGATAAATGTAATGTATCAATAATGGTGGGATTACCCCTCAATGAGGTGTATCTTAGATCATGGTTAATAATGTTATGGCCACATATAAAATCACACTTTAACACAAAGGCGTCAAAGTCAGCTTTTGAATGGGAGTGCAAAACTGCACCATCTTCTCTTATTGCCCCATAATCCGCTACTTTTTTCGTCTGCGGATTAACCTCTGTGTCAATGAATGCTATCATGTTAGTAATCTTGACAATATACTTATCAACTTCAAGGGTTAAATAACAATTGCAAAGATAATAATTAACGATAACAAAACCAAATTATTTGTATTTAATTCGTGGAGACGATTCATTCATAATCATTCCCTACCGATTAAATAGACCGTCCAATGAAGTCTGCGTCCTCAGTCAGAGTGCCAATCATTTCGAAATAGTCCACTTAAGCTCTTTGGATTAGTGAGACAGCTCATCAATGCCACCTAATACCATTGACTTTACAATAACGACATTAAATGCTGATATTCAATAGTCGCAGATCACGAATTATTGATTTCCCAATGTCCGCCTTTAGCCCCTCCAACTCGTGTGATAATACCTTCAGCGCGTAGTTGACGTATGATTTTCTTGACACCACTCTCTGAGAGTCCAGTATATTCTTGTAGTTCTTTGATAGTAACAGATGGGTTACGATGCATAACTGCAATAATTTTCTGGTTACTTTTCTGGTTACTTTTCTGGTTACTTTCCGCCATTTCCCTTATTGACTTCAAAAGACATTGAAGCATAAACGTGATGAATGGTGTGCTTGATGCCTGACTGTCACTTTGTGCTATGGTCTTGTATGATCCTTGCCTTTACTTTCTCCCATGCATGTGAGCCGAACAAGAAACAGTCTCTCATGGTGCCCAGCATAACGTTAAAGCGGGAGAGGGGGATGGTGAGACTCAGTTCATTGGCTTTGACCCATGGACGGACAGAGGGATCGAACAAACCGAGGAAACAGCGGTAACCCTGACTGGCATTCTCTGCAACGGTCATGGAGACAACGGTACTGCAACCGGAACCGAACTGTGCCACGACGGCATCGGGCTCGTTGGTGTCGTAGAAAGCCCAACCGCAAAGTCCTGACAGCATATCAGGGGTGGCATAGAACAGGATACCCTCATAATAATCGAACGTCTCTGCCTGATCGATCCTCACGAAATTCAGATAGGGCTTTTCGGAGCGTTTCAGGTTCAGATCATTAACGTAGTTGGCTACCATCTCCGGGCGCTCTTTGTATTTCTCCTTCAGTGAGACGAAGGTGGGCACATACTCGGGCATGTCCGAGAAACCCGTATAAAGCTTGCCTCCTCCACAACCGATGACATCGGCACTCAGACTGACGGGGGTGCCTTCCCTGGCTGCCTGCAATCCCTTGAAAAAACATCCGCCGATCTTCGTCGTAGCAGCCACGGCATGGTCACTATAGCCAAAAAGCAGCGGTAGGGGAGCCTTGTCGCCAAACGCTTCTTTGTAATTGTCGATAAATTCTTTTATTTCCATCTCTGTAAGCAAATCATGGTTATTATTAATAGCTCGGATCATCCAAACAACCACAAATATAGTTGATTTTTTTCATACTGCAATGAAAAGGATGGGAAAAAGTGGGATGGGGAAGTTAAAGGGGAGTTAAAGGGACAAATGCAAAGATATTACAGATGGCCAGAGCACTGAAGGTGCGATAGAACATAGGCAG
>JAFZPF010000079.1 GCA_017550455.1 Prevotella sp. | reverse complement strand
CTTTTGGCAAATAATCTATAAACCATTTGGCAAATCCATTTAATCTCTTTACTTTTGCAAACCGAAATGAAGAAGAGAGGCATTGAACAGCGAAGAAGATGTTTTGCACGGATACTACTTGGAGTGTTTGTGCCCATGCTGCTGTTGGCCACCTTCCATTATCATGATGACGAGACCAGGAAAGCAGATGCCTGTGTGGAATGCGTACACCATGTACCCCATAGTGGTCATCTAACAGCACAATCATTCTCCGTTGACGACTGTCTGCTTTGTCAGTTCCATGCCCTGCCCTACCTGCCTGCAACCGTAGTGATGCTTGTCGCATTACTTCCTGTTGACAGAATGGTTTGCAACCTGTCAACCGTCGCAGTAGAGAGCGGTCAGTCATCATGCATCTCCCTTCGCGGTCCTCCTATCTGTTTCTGATTCATCGTTAAGAACTGAGCACCTGTTGTCATTCGGCAATAGGTCAGAACATTGATCATTAACAGAAACAAGCAATGAGAAAACTTTTTATCATCGCTTTACTGCATTGTATCTGCCTATCGGTATTCGCAGACACTGTAGCAGGTAAAGCATATTTGTCGGGTAAAGTAACCGACGATATAGACAAATCGCCCATGGTTGGCGTAAGTATTTATTTCCCGGAACTGAAAGAGGGAACAGTTACCAATGAGAACGGCGACTACAGCATCACAGATTTACCCGCTGTGCATACCACCATACAAGTAAGTTATGTGGGACATCAGACCATCGTACGTGATGTTGATTTGCGCACCACACATCGGATGGATTTCGTGATGAAAGAGGCTAACGCCATGATTCATGAGGTGGTTGTAACTGGTCTGACGGGTACGGAGTTGCTCCGAAACTCCCCATCACCAGTAAGTATCGTTTCACCCCGTGAACTGCAGATGAGTGCCTCAACCAATATCATCGATGCTGTGGCCAAGCAACCTGGAGTGGCACAGATCACTACGGGTAGCGGTATCTCCAAGCCCGTGATTCGCGGATTAGGCTTCAATCGCATTCTCGTAGTGAACGATGGTATCAGACAAGAAGGTCAGCAATGGGGTGACGAGCATGGCATTGAGATAGATGCCCAGCGGGTACACTCTGTCGAGATACTGAAAGGTCCTGCGAGTCTTGTTTACGGTTCTGATGCCATGGCAGGCGTATTGATCTTCCATGATGAGCCCGTGATGGCCAAGGGAACGATGGCTGGAGAAGTGGAATCGGAGTATCAGACCAACAACGGACTCTTTGACTATTCCGCAGACTTCGCGGGTAATCAGGGCGGACTGATCTGGAACTGGCGGTGGAGTCAGAAGATGGCACACGACTACAAGAACCCTTACGACGGATATGTCACCAACTCACGCTTTCAGGAGCGGGCATTGTCTGGTCTTCTTGGCGTGAACCGCAACTGGGGTTACTCGCATCTGAAACTCTCGTACTATCACCTCACCCCCGGTATTGTGGAAGGAGAGCGCGATGAGGAAACAGGCGAGTTGGAAAGAAGCGGTGACATCAAGTCATACGGTAAGTTGTCACCCTTCCAGCAGATCCATCACTATAAAGCCGTGTGGGATAACTCATTGCTGATGGGTGACGGTTCCCTGAAACTGCTGGTGGGCTATCAGCAGAACCGTCGTCAGGAGTATGAGGAATACGATGAGTGCGGTCTCGACTTCAAACTGCACACCCTTAACTACGATATCCACTATCAGTCGCCTGAATGGAACGGATGGAAGAACGTGATAGGTGTAAACGGAATGTATCAGAAATCGGAGAATCTGGGCGAAGAGTTCCTGATCCCGTCGTATAACCTCTTCGATATCGGTGTGTTTGCCACCACTTGTCGTTCCTTCGGCAACTGGCATGTGAGTGGCGGATTGCGTTACGATACGCGACACCTGCATAGTCATTCCCTCTGGACAGAGGAAGAAGGACAGCGTTTTACGACCTTCTCGCGTACCTTTAATGGAATGACGGGGAGTCTGGGAGCGATCTGTAACATCACTGACCAGTTGGATTTCCGTGTGAATCTCTCACGGGGATTCCGTGCACCGAATATGAGTGAGCTGGGCAGCAATGGCGAACATGAGGGGACATTGCGGTATGAGATCGGTAATCATCAGCTTGATCCTGAATACAGCTGGCAGTTTGATGCAGGACTCGACTACTCTTCAGCTATTGTTTCTGCACAGTTGGCTGTGTTTGCCAACCATATCGACAACTACATCTTCCTGGAGCGAAAGGAAGGTGTTGTCATTGATGACACCCCTGCGTTCCAGTATCTCTCTGGCGATGCCCGCATCTTCGGTGGTGAGGCCATCCTTCATATCCACCCCGTTGAACCACTGCATTTCGAGAATACCTTCTCGTTTGTACGCAGTGTCCAACTTCATCAGTCGGAAGAGAGCAAATACCTGCCCTTCACACCGGCTCCACGATGGCTCTCTACCCTGCGGTACGACTTCATTCGCGACGGGAAGGTGCTGAACAACACCTACGCCAGTATCGAGATGGATTGCAATCTGAAGCAGGATCATGTTCATCTTGCCTACGATACAGAGACGGCAACACCCTCCTATACCTTATTTAATATCTATGCGGGCACCGACATCCTCCATCGAGGACGTAAGGCCGCATCGGTGTTCTTCTTTGTCAACAACCTGTTCAACCGTGCCTACCAGAATCATCTAAGTAGGTTGAAATATGCTGACACCAATGAGGTTACAGGTCGCATGGGCGTGTATAACATGGGAAGGAATATCGGGGTGAAACTCATCTTGCCCATTACCTTTTAATAGAAAGTGGAGAGTCTAAGCTCTCCACTTTTTCCTTTCCAATAAAAAAGTGTAACTTGTTAGAACAACGTATCATAATTTTTAGTATATTTGTCGCGTAAATATACAACCAAAAAAGATACGAATATGAAAGTAGGTATTCCAAAAGAAATCAAAGACAATGAGAACCGCGTGGGTATGACACCTGCTGGAGTAGCAGAACTGGTGAAACACGGTCATGAGGTATTTGTGCAGCACACCGCTGGTGAAGGCAGCGGATTCCGTGATGAACAGTATCAGAATGTTGGCGCCACCATCCTTGGAACCATAGAAGAGATCTATGCCACAGCCGATTTGATTGTGAAAGTGAAGGAGCCTATCGCCCCAGAGTATCCGCTGGTACGGAAGGGACAGGTGCTGTTCACGTATTTCCACTTTGCTTGCGAGAAAGAGCTGACAGAGGCTATGCTGAAGAGTGGTGCTATCTGTATTGCTTATGAGACGGTGGAGATGAAAGACCGTTCATTACCACTGCTGATTCCGATGAGTGAGGTGGCAGGACGAATGGCTACCCAGAACGGTGCCTACTACCTGCAGAAGACACAAGGAGGAAAAGGTAAGCTGATGGCTGGTGTACCTGGTGTGAAGCCAGCCAAAGTTTTGGTGTTGGGCGGTGGTACTGTTGGTGAGGCAGCAGCCCGTATCGCCATCGGAATGGGAGCAGACGTAACCATCACGGATATCTCGTTGCCACGGTTGAAACGACTGGCTGCCGATATGCCCCAGGTGCATACCCTCTATTCTTCAGAGCATAATATCCGCATGGAACTGCCCACTGTTGACATTGTCATTGGCTCCGTGCTCATTCCTGGTGATGCCACACCGCATCTGATCACCAAGGATATGCTGAAGTTGATGGAACCCGGTACCGTATTGGTTGATGTGGCTATCGACCAAGGTGGCTGCTTCGAGACTTCCCATCCCACCAAGCATAGTGATCCCGTCTATACCATTGATGGTATCGTACACTATGCCGTGGCTAACATCCCCGGTGCTGTTCCCAACACATCTACCATGGCACTTACCAATGCCACCCTTCGCTATGCAGTGGCACTGGCTGACAAAGGTTGGAAGAAGGCCTGTCAGGATGACGAGGCACTACGCAAGGGTGTGAACATTGTAGATGGAAAGATTACCTACGAGGCTGTGGCCAAGGTATTCGGAAAGGAATACACACCTTTGAGAATTGAAAGTTGAAAATTGAAAATTAAGAACTGTCAACTGTCAACTATCAACTTTTGGAGCAGCGAGAGCCATCGTGCTTGCACGTTTGGCCGAGTCGTGACAAAAGTCAACGTAGTTAACTATCAACTAAACCCCTGTGGTTTTGGGGCTCCGCTTATCGCGCTTATAGCTGCGGTACTCATCCAAAGGAATCTCGATATTCGGTTCTTCCAGCTTCCCTTCACGGGGGAGCTGGAATTTCATATATTTGATGTTGAGTCCTCGCTCTATCCACATCGACTCGTAGTAGGTCTGGATGCTTCGGGGAAGGACGAAGGACGAAGGAGGAAGGAGATTACTATACAGATTGTCTGTCTTCTCTACAAGTGG
>JAFZPF010000078.1 GCA_017550455.1 Prevotella sp. | reverse complement strand
GGAGTTGTATCCTCAGAAGAGAATACTCTATGTCAGTGCTCGTCTCTTCCAGGTGCAATATACCAATGCTACCTTGCAGAATAAGATCAACGACTTCATTGCTTTCTATCAGACGATAGATATCCTGATCGTGGATGACATACAGGAATGGATGACTGCCACGAGGACACAGGACACATTCTTCCATATCTTTAATCATCTCTTCAGAAACGGAAAGCGTATCATTCTTGCTTCCGATCGTCCTCCAGTGGACCTTAAAGGAATGAATGACCGTCTGCTCACCAGATTCTCCTGTGGATTGATAGCAGAATTGGAGAAGCCCAATGAGCAGTTATGTGTGGATATTCTCAACAGTAAGATCAAGCGTGACGGACTGCAGATACCGAAGGATGTGATCTTGTATATCGCCAAGACTGCCAATGGCAGTGTACGTGACTTGGAGGGCGTGATCAATTCACTGTTGGCTTATAGTGTCGTATATAACAGTAATATAGACATGCGTCTGGCTGAGCGTGTCATCAAAAGGGCTGTGAAGACCGATGACCGTCCACTGACGATTGATGATATCATCACCACGGTATGCCATCATTTCAATGTCAGTACCGCTGCGGTATCGGGTAAGAGTCGTAAACAGGAATATGTCAATGCCCGACAGGTATCTATGTACTTAGCACTGAAATATACCAAGATGCCGACGTCACGTATCGGTAAACTTATCGGAGGGCGTGACCACTCCACGGTGATCCATAGCTGTTCACAGGTGGAGAAACGTTTGAAGATCGACAAGTCATTCTCGGAAGATATCTGTAGTATTGAGAATGCTTTCAAACTGAAATAATAAAGGTTGCCAATCGGCAACCTTTAATTATGTCAATGATATTCATATCTCTTCCGGGTAGGGATAAACCCTGCCCTGCAACTCGTTTACTCGTCTACTCGTTTACATGTTTACTCGTATACTCGTCCATTATACGTTTCCACTTAAAGAATCCCAACACGGCAATCACCACATAGAGAGCGTATAACGAGGCTTTGAAAGGGATTTCCTTGTAGAAATAGAGGGCGCTGGTAACGATATCCACAACAATCCAGATAAGCCATTGCTCTAAGTATTTCCGTGCCAATGCCCATATTCCCACGACGCTGAGTGCTGTGGTGAATGAGTCGGCAATGGGTACACGGGAGTCGGTGCAGGTGGTAAGAAACCAGTAGATAGCAGCCCAGATAATGAGCGTAGCTACAGCCCATCTAATGGCCAACCGTCGTGGAAAATGGGTGATGGGCGTCCCTGTGCTTTCATCCTTCCTATCACTGTCTTGTACTTTCGGCTTCCTTACCCAGTTGAAGAATCCGTAGACGGTCATAGCTAAGTAATAGAACTCCATACCGCAGTCGGCATAGAGTCCTTTCTGGTAGTAGAGTACGATACCCAGTGACTGCATGGCGAAGCCTACAGCCCACAACCAGATACTGGCCCTATATTCCAATAGGATATAGGCCAGTCCGAGTACAGTGGTAAGCATGTCGAGCCAATGGGCGGCAAGAAAATCGTTCATCAGAATTTTAACGTTATGTTTGCCATTGAGGTAAATCCAGCCATGGGCATGAAACCGATTTGATAGTAACGGTTGTCGTTAGCATGACCGTAACTTTCTGCGATGGCAGAGTAAACCCAACCACCGGCAGCGTAATGCTTGTTGAACACGTTGTTGAAGTTGATACCCAAGACAATCTCTTTTATTCCCATGACTTTCTTACCTGTCGGCTTCATCACCTGCCAGTTTATACTCAGCTCAGATGTAGAATACCCGTCGAGAGAACGATCCTTATTGGCTGTGTTGTCGAGATATTGACGACTTACGTATCCTGTGTGCCAGGTAGCCTGTATGCTATTCCAATGGAAGTTGATAAACCCGTTCAAGAGCACAGAGGGAGAGAAGGCGAGGGTAGAGTTGTCATAATGGAACTGACGCAGTTCGTCGCCGTTACCGTCAATGTGATATTTCTCCATAGCGGCCTGTCTTCCCACCTGGTCATCACCATAGTCCCAGTCATCCCAGTCCTCCACATACTCGTCGAAATCCTTGATCTTGTTGCTGCTCAGGGCGGCATTGCCTTCAATCGTCAGCCATGGTGTGATATTCCATCCGGCAGACAGTTCGATACCCATGCGGTAGGAATCCTTTACATTGGTGGTAAGCGGTTCGCCGATTTCGCTCACTAATCCGTTTTGTACGAATTGGTTAGAGTAGTCCATGTAATAGAGGTTGGCTCCGGCATGCCACTTGCTGCCAGCATATTGATATCCTAATTCATAGTCGAGCAGCGACTCCGCCTTAGGTGCAGGATAATATCCGTTGTCAGTGAAGTTGTTGCGCTCCGGTTCCCGATGACTTACGGCCACTGAACCATAAAAACGGTGTCCGTTATTGATGTAACTGAAACCGGCCTTCGGATTGAGGAAATCGTATTTCTCATCAATATCGAGGTAATGTTTGTCGTAGAGGTAGGTGGCCTTGTTATAGACAAACTTGTCGTTATACCCGTCGGTGTTATATCCCACATGGCGATACTGCATGTCGGCGAAGACATTCCACGACGGTGTGATGGCATAGGCAATCTTGATATAAGCGTTTCCGTCGAATTTCTCTGCATCGGAGTCATAATACTGGTATTTACCCTTGTTGAGGAGAAGACTTTTCAGTTGTGGCTCCGAGACATAGGGGATATAACCGAAGTGATCGCTGACAAAGTTCTGAAGACTCAGTCCTCCGATGATATCCCACTGGTCATCCTTGTAGTTCATGCTCCATATCAATCCGTAGGTATCCTGGTAATATCCTTTATCGCGCACCCAGTCGGTACGTTTGATATTGCCGATGGCATCGTAGCCATATGTCGTATTCGGCAGTCCCAGTTTCTTGATCTTATTCTGATAACGGAACTCTTTGTAGTAACCGTAACCATGGGTATAATGCAATGAGGCAGTCGTGGAAAGATGATCGTTTATATTCCATGCGGCAGAGAGAATGTTATGGTTCTGCCAGAAGTTATCGGTAGTCTTCGGCCAGTATGAGCCGTCTGTCATCTTGTAACGCTCTGTGATGTAGTTGCCGTTGGCATCTTTTGCGAAGTTACCGTCATCGCCGTAGGTAAGTCGCTCGAAGAGTGAGTTATATCGGCCCAGTCCTACCTTGTACATATCCTCATACGTCTTGATACCTGTCTTGATGCCGTATGTGTCATCCATCAGGCTCATGTCATCATCACCGGCAGTAATACCATTCCATGCCTGTCCGGTCTTCTCGAAGTTGCCGATGTTTTTATACCGGATAACGAATTTATCGCCCAACCAAGTCAGACCACCATAGTAACTTCCTGATCTTCCCTCTGTTCCGTGGATAAACCCGTCGGTGCTTGTCTCATGGTAGGCACCATCGAAAATCAAATGGTTCCATAACAGACCCGTGGAGAAAGATCCTCCCACATTGATGGTGTTATAAGAGCCATAAGACAGTGACACTTCTCCCTCTGCTTTCTCAGAGGGCGTTTTTGTGGAGAGGGCAACAGTACCACCGAAGGCACCGTCACCATTGGTGGAGGTGCCAACACCTCTCTGTATCTGAACACTTCCTAATAAAGAGGCATAACTGTTCATGTTTGCCCAGAAGACACATTGGTCTTCAGGAGAGTTTAATGGCACGCCATCGATCGTGATATTGATTCGGGAATCACTTGCACCGCGGATTCGGAGATGAGAGGTACCGATGCCCAGACCGTTCTCGCTCCAACCCATCACACCAGGTGTACGTGAAAAAAGGAAGGGAAGTTCTTTACCAGTCTTTGAGAATGACTGCAACTCATCTTTCTTGATGTTGGCAACGGCAAAGGGAGCATTCTTCTGTACTCTCACAGCTTTTACTACTACTTCCTGCAACTCTTCCATACGGAGAGAATCTGCGTTCTCTGCACTTTGTGCATTACAAACAGTCATGATGCACATAAGTGCCAATACTGTCATGAAATACTTTTTCATCTTGTTGAAATTAAACATGTAACAGAAGGGGCGACTTAAATGTGTAATCCTAACGGATCCCTATCTTCTTGAGGAAGAATCATCATAAGTCTTTTGTGCTCTTTTATCCCTACGCCGGCATTATCCGGATCAGGTATGAGGGTCTAATCTCAGCCCACCCACGGTGGGCACCCCTTGACTTACCGTTTGTAAGTCGATTGCAAAGGTACTTCTTTATTTCCAATAAACCAAATAACCTCCGAAGAAAACTCTCCGGAGGTAAAAAATAATTAGCTAAACACTGTAATTGGTCTTAATGGAGTAGGGCAATGATTCGTTGTAATGTCTCCTTGGCGTCGCCCAACTCGAGATAGACACCCTGTTGACGGGAATAAAGTGGGTTCTCTACTCCGGCATAACCCGGTTTGAGGTCGTAGTTGCAAATTACCACCTGTGGAGCCTCATCCACGTTGAGTACCGGCATTCCATAGATAGGAGTACCCTCAGCGTTTCTTGCAGCCGGGTTGAGCACATCACTCGCACCGATGACCACAGCCACATCGACATTTTTGAAGTCGTCGTTGATCTGCTCCATCTCATAGAGTTGCTCGTAAGGCACGTCAGCCTCCGCCAACAGCACGTTCATATGACCGGGCATGCGTCCTGCAACGGGGTGGATAGCATAGCGCACATGAGCACCACGCCCTTCAAGGAGATCAGCCAACTGCTTCACCTGATGCTGTGCCTGTGCCAGAGCCATACCATAACCGGGAACGATGATCACTTCCTTAGCTTGTCTGAGAACCTCTTCTAATGGTTTTCTCGTCGGTGTTGCAGCCTTCTCCTCTTGAGGTGCTTCACTTACCTCCTTACCAACGTTATGAATACCGGAGATCAGTCGTTGTAACGTCTCCTTGGCATCTCCTAACTCGAGATAGACACCTTCCTCGCGGGAATACAGAGGATTCTCCACACCTGCATAACCGGGCTTGAGGTCGTAATTGCAGATGACCACCTGCGGTGCCTCATCCACGTTGAGCACCGGCATACCGTAGATAGGAGTACCCTCAGCATTTCTTGCTGCCGGGTTGAGTACATCGCTTGCACCGATGACCACAGCCACATCAACGTTCTTGAAGTCATCGTTGATCTGCTCCATCTCATAGAGTTGCTCGTATGGTACATCAGCCTCTGCCAACAGCACGTTCATGTGTCCGGGCATACGTCCTGCGACGGG
>JAFZPF010000011.1 GCA_017550455.1 Prevotella sp. | reverse complement strand
TAGTTCCGGTGAACGTTTTGACAAGGCTCTCTGGGGTGGTGGCTGGTATGCCATCCGTCAGGCAAACATGGGTCTGAAGGCTATCGAAGACGGTCTGCTCACCGATGCTACCCAGGAGCAGCGTAACATCCTGATGGGAGAGCTTTATTTCTTCCGCGCATGGTTCTATTTCGAGCTCACCAAATATTGGGGTGGTCTGCCATATATGACCGAGCCTCTGGAGGCTAATGCACAGTTTAACCTGCCGCGTGAGTCTTATCAGGAGTGTGCAGAGAAGATGGCTGCCGACTTCCAGAAAGCTGCCGAGCTGCTGCCCATCGACTGGGATAACACAGCTACCGGTGCTAACACAAAGAGTAAGAATGCTTTCCGTCCTAACAAGATCTGGGCACTCTCCTACTTAGGCAAGTGTCTGCTCTATGCAGGAAGCCCGCTGATGGTTAACGGACAGGATGCCACAGGAGATACTTATAAGTATGGTGCTGACTATTGCAAGCGCGCTGCCGATGCCCTCGGTCAGGTGCTCCAACTCGTTGAGTCCAACCAGACACAGTATTCACTGGTTGACTTTGCAGACTATCATGAGCTGTTCTGGACCAAGGAGAAGGGTTGGTTGATGCCCGGTGGTACTGAGGCAATCATGCGTAGCCCTACTTACGGTGCCGACTCTTACTGGCGTCAGATGAACTCTTATCAGATACAGGATATCTGTGAGGGTGACGGTATCTGTCTCTGTCCTTCTGCCAACTATGTCAACTATTTCGGTATGAAGAACGGTCTGCCGCTGAACGATCCCAATTCCGGCTTCGACAAGAATCATCCGTGGAAGGATCGTGACCCACGCTTCTACAACGACTTTGTCTATGATGGCGTGAAGCAGATCAACAGCCCCAGCGGTCTGAAAGAGTATGAGTTTGCCAACCTGTATGAAGGCGGCAACGGTGTGGACAATCCTGCCCGCGATAGCCGTACAGGTTATCTGAACTATAAGTTCATCCCTCTGGGAGCAAACAGAGATGACAATGACTATGGTTATGGTAAGGCTACCCATTTCCACCTCGCATGGTTGCGTCTGGCAGAAGTCTATCTGATGTATGCCGAGGCTGCATCTGTAGGTTATGGCGGTGCTAACGGTAAGGCCGGCAACTGTCCGCTGACAGCTGAGGATGCACTGAACAAGATCCGTATGCGTGCAGGTGTTGATCCTGTCAATGCTGCCTACACAGCCAATCTCAATAAGTTCATCGACGAAGTACGCCGCGAGCGTGCCGTTGAGCTTGCCTTCGAGGGACATCGTTTCTGCGACCTTCGTCGCTGGAAGCTTTTGACGGTATATCCTTATAATATAAAGACCATGCAGAAGTTCGACCGTGCCAAGGAGCTCGACCCGAAGGCTGATCCGAAGGAAAACGAGGTACGTAACTTCCGCGAAGAGGTCATCATCACCCGTAAACTGGAGGCTAAGCACTATTGGCTGCCCTTCAAGAACGACGATGTCATGCTGTATCCGGAATTCTACCAGAATCCTGGATGGTAAACCTTTAAAATGATTATGTAAAAAGGTAAAATAGTAAACGATATGAAACATAAGATAATATATATGTCAGCGCTGATGGCATTGTCGATGACCACACCTGTTGTTGCACAGAACGATGCAGAGTCGGACTCGACACTCGTCAATGTGGCTTTCCGCACGGTGGACAAACAGGATCTGATGGGTGGAATCTCCGCTTTCGACATGAAGGAGTTGCAAGACAAAGCCTACAGCAGTTACAGCTTAGACTATATAGATAATGTAGTCGGTGGCTTCAACGGAAACATCTGGGGTAACAATGATTATCTCGTTGTTGTCGACGGCATGGTACGTGATGCCAACAATGTGCTTCCCACGGAGATTGACCAGATTACCCTGTTGAAGGGTGCTGCTGCCGTGGTACTCTACGGCCCCCGCGCCGCTAAAGGTGTGTTGCAGATTACTACCAAGCGTGGTAAGGAAGGCGACCTGCAAATCAAATTGCATGCGAATACAGGATTCCACACGCCGAAATCATTCCCTAAGTATGTGGGATCTGCCGAGTATATGAGTCTTTACAATCAGGCACGTCTCAACGACGGTCTTTCACGTAACTACTCTGATGAGGATATCTATCACTACGCTTCCGGGCTGAATCCTTATCGTTATCCTGATTTCGATATGTATAACTCCGACTATCTCAAGAAGGCATACAATCGTTCTGAGGGTATCTTAGAGGTGACAGGTGGTTCTAACCGTATGAAATACTACACCACCACGGGTTACTATCGTGAGTCTTCGTTGCTGAAGGTGGGTAACACGAAAGATAACTATACCAGCCGTTTCTTCGTACGTGGTAACATCGATGTAAACCTGAATGATTTCCTTTCTGCAAAGGCTGACGCCAATGTGACATTCTACGATTCCTATTCAGCAAGCGTAGACTGGTGGGGACAGGCATCATCACTCCGTCCACACCTCGTTTCTCCGCTGATTCCCATCAGCTATATCGAAGCTGCTGACGTGAACTCGCTGAACATGGTGAAGAACAGTAACTATATGCAGGGTGACTTCTTCTTCGGTGGTACACAGGCTAACCCCACGAACCCATACGCCGATGCTTTCGCTGCCGGTGACAACAAGTTCGTGAGCCGTCAGTTCCAGTTCAACACCGAGTTTGATGTCAAGCTCGATGTGCTGGCCAAGGGTCTGATGTTCCGTGCCAAGTATGGTATCGACTATGCTTCCACCTACAATCAGGGTTACTCCAACGAGTATGCTACCTTCTCTCCGTCATGGACCAACTATGCAGGTCCTGACATGATTGCCAGCATCACACAGTTTGGTAGAGACCATAAGACAGGTAACGAGAATATCTCTAACTCGTCTTATCGTTACACCTACAATGTCTCGGGTCAGTTCGACTATACGAATACCTTCAACGAGAATCACAACGTGTTCGCCATGTTGTTGGCAAACGCTTGGCAGACACAGCGCAACGGTCACTATCACCGTACGACGAACGCTAACATCGGCATGCAGTTCGCTTATAATTTCGCACATACCTATTATGTGGACTTCAGTGCAGCCCTACCTTATTCAACCAAGTTACCGGGAGGCAACCGCCTGGGTATCTCTCCCGTGCTGACACTGGGCTGGCGTCCTACGGCAACCATCCTGAAGGATTCGTTCTTAGACGACCTGATGGTAACAGCATCTATCGGTAGCATCAGCCAGGACCTCGACATCATGGATGACGATAACGACGGCTACTACCTCTATAAGATGGTGATG
>JAFZPF010000077.1 GCA_017550455.1 Prevotella sp. | reverse complement strand
TTAGAATATAACCTTCTTTCCTTTATGGATATAGAGCCCTTTCTTAGAGGGTACATCTATCAGACGCTTGCCGTCAAGGGTGTACCATGTGTTGTCACTCTTTGTTTGCGCGGAAAGGTGGTGGTTCAAGATCCCTGATGTTGTGCTGAGACATTTGAAATTGTCAGCGTATAGGTTAATTTCTTTTCCTGATGACGTGGCATTGAGCAGTTTCAATCCAAGTGTTATCGTGCCCGGTTCTGACAGTGTCGTCGTAACGGTTGTCTCATAGGCTGTCCCCCATTGCGTAGTACTTGTTACGATCTGCGTGTCATTGTTGGCGAAGAGGTAGATACCATTGTAGTCGGTATGGATGTTGGCTTTGATCGTATAGGTGCCGGCAGGCAGGTTCTCCACACTCTGATAGATAATATTTCCTGCTGTAAGCGTCTTGTCCTTGTCCACCCATGCCTGAAAGCAATTTCCGTTGACCATGCCAGAGTGCCACTCGTTAACCACTACCGGCCAGATACTGCCCCATCCCTGATCGTAGTTGATCGTCCAACCGGGACAGGTGTTGATACTTCCACCGCTCGTTTCACACTGCTCAAAGTCCAAGTTGCTGAACTTAGCGGAGATATCCGTAGGAGTATCTCCCCCAGGGGTATCATCACCTAAGAAAGCTTTCAGAGAAAATAACCCATCAGCAGCGCTGCCATTATTCGGATTGAAGAGTCCGTGGTTATACCATGGATTGTACACATTATTATTATAAGGGTTCTCCTCAGGGAACCAATAGAGAATCGCTTTTACTTGATCGATCGGCTTGATTTTCTCAACGAGTGCGTCCAAGAATTTCTTTTGTCCTTCTGCAGATGCTGGCCAGGTAGAGGTGAAATTATAGGTCGCATTGCTCGGATAATAGTTGTTATAATAACCTGTCTCCACGATCATTACCTCCTTGGTGGGGAAGTTGGATGTGCAGGTATTGATGGTTGCAGCCAGAGTGTTCAGGTCATTATGCCACTCTGGATAATAACTCAGTCCGATAATGTCATAATCCAGACTACTCAGATTGGTATAGATCCCTTTTGTCGTGGAAGAGTTGGCGGTGCGCTCAGTATGAATAATGATCTTGGCAGCAGGTACTTCCTCGCGACAGGCACTGATGGCTTTACTCAAGAGTGTGCGGAAGCGATCCCAGTTGGCGTTGCTACTCGTGTAACATTTCTTCAGAGAAGAATCTGATGCTCCTTTCTTACCCCACAACATACCATAGCTGATCTCGTTACCGGTCTGGATATAGTCGGGTGTTGCTCCTGCTGCTTTCATCGCTTGCAGACATTCCTTGGTATAGTCGTATATCTTGGTATATAACTGTTCGTCGCTGAGGCTCGACCATGCTTCCGGTGTATATTGGCTCTTGGGATCTGCCCACGTGTCACTATAATGGAAATCCAGCAATAGGGCCAAGCCTGCGTCTTTGATCCGCTTACCAAGTTTCTTGACATAGTCCAGATCCTGCACAACGCCGTTTTCCCGTGTAGGGTTTACAAACAGTCTCACACGCATCATGTTATATCCAGCCTTGTCTTTCAGAAAGGTAATCATATCATTAATCTTACTACCATCTTTATCGTAGTAGTTTACGTTTGCCTCCTCATATTTCGGCAACATAGAGATATCGCCGCCTACGTATTTCTGTGCCTGCAACTGTAAGGTGAATACGGTTATAATGATCAGTGTGATAAGTTTTCTTTTCATGATTGTGATATTTGTTGATGTGCAAAGTTAATACTTTTTGAGGGAAAAACAAAGACGGCGATGGATTTTAATGATGTTTGTACAAGTAAATCAAGTCGTTTTTACTTTAGATTCTGTCATACCTTCGGTATTTATAAATAGCGACCCTTTTTGCAGGGGTCCACGCTTCGCTTCACCCCTGCCTATGTTCTATCGCACTTTCAGTGCTCCTGGTTAGCTGATATATCATTACCAATATTATTTCCAGAATAATACAATAATATCCGAGACGAAGGGTCCCGGATATTATTATCAATAAGTAGAAGGATATTATTTCACAACCTTCTTTCCTTTGTAGATATAGATGCCGTGCGGCAGACCGTTCAGGTCGTACTGATCACGGATCACCCTACCATCGATGGTGTACACCTTATTATTATAGGTAGGAGCGGAAATCTCTCGGATGCCTGTAACAGTATTGGTGACATCGTTCACCTTGTGGTTGTTTCCATCCTTTGCTGTTGATATCTCGAAGTAGCTGTCGCTCATGATGTTTTCAACATTAACGGTCTGTGGACTGCCACTGCCTGTGCTGAATACAAAGTTAACACAGTCGTCTGCACTATTCATGGTGAATGTCTTATAGTACCATGTCTTGCCGTTGACAGATTTCGTTGCAGTTACCTTATCGCCAGGCCAACTGGTATTCGTCGGTGAGTGAGTACCATCACCACCCCATGTCCAGAAGTTGACAGAACTCCAATTTACCTTACTGATGTCAACGCAAACAGTGATGGTTTTTGTCTCCCAGGTGTTGAACGTATATTCACGAGTGATAACACCTGATACAGAACCATTCTTCAGCAGTCCTACTTTCAGGGTACAGGTCTCATTGATGGCGATGGATGCACCACTGCTTACCTTCGTGCTGCTGGCTGTAGGATTACTGCCATCGAGGGTGTAAACGAGTTGAGCATTAGAATCTGTACTTACCGCTTTCACAGTAACGTTGAGTGTACCTTTGTTATACTCACCGGAAGGCATGTCGGCCCATGCAGTCTCAAGACTGTTGGAGAGGTAGTACTTATAGTGATATCCGGACAGTATTTCCGTAAACTGTGCATCAGAAGGCGCATATTGTGAGGTGTTGCCAACAACCACAATGAGACGGTTCTCATTATTTACTTTGATAAGGTTGGCATAGTATGCCGTTGAACTGCGCATATTCTGATAAGTACTCGTATTGGTGATTCCAGCCAACTTACGTGCATCGATCATTGCCTTTATTTCATTTTTATATGCCATCCAGTGTGTCATAAACACACAAGGTGTGCCTGGCATAGCCAAGAGATAGGCATTGGCTGCAAGAGTATCTTTCTTGATAGGATCCTGTTCCGCATTACTACGTCTTTCCGTATCGTGGTTTTCCACGAAGGTAACAGCATAACGAAAATAATTGCCATTATCGTAATTGTTGCTTACAAGCGGCCAGTTGCCATCATTCTGGTTGCCAAGTCTGCTCCAGTTGTTGTTATTGGCTGCATTGCGTACAGTGTAGCGGAATTGGAAATCGAAAGCTGCGGAAGTAGGTGTTCCG
>JAFZPF010000076.1 GCA_017550455.1 Prevotella sp. | reverse complement strand
AGCTATTGTCTCGGGAGAGTCAACGACGAGGGTATGGCAGAGGGACAGCCCGATGACTGGATCTTTGTCGATTGGGTGGACTTCCCCATGCACAAACGAGGAATCTTGTGCTTCGAGCAGATACTCTTCTGTAAGTCGTTGCAGACGATGAGCACCTGTGCGGCTCTCCTGCGTGATCATCCCTTGGATAACCCTCCACAGGGAAGTATCACACATGAGGAATATCAACAGGATGCAAGCCGTTACGAGGAATTAGCCAAGGCATTGCATGAAAAGCTGAAGCCCACCTTCTGGGATGATGAGCGAAAGGCGTTTATGCATAGCATAGAGGACGGACAGATGAACACCATGATCACAAAGTTCCCCAATATGTTTGCCATCATCTATGATATGGTAGATGAGAAAGACAAGAAAGCTATCCTCGAACATGTGATGCTGAATAAGGAGGTTGAGGCGATCACCACACCTTATATGCGTTTCTATGAGTTGGAGGCTCTCTGCCAGATGGGACTCCAGCATACGGTCCTTCCTGAGATGAAAGAATACTGGGGTGGTATGCTGAAGGCAGGCGCCACCACTTTCTGGGAGAAATATGTTCCTTCGGAGCATGGCACACAACATCTCAGTATGTACGGTCGTCCTTACGGAAAGAGCCTGTGTCATGCCTGGGGCGCCAGTCCTGTTTATCTCTTGGGCCGTTTTTACCTGGGCGTTGAGCCCCTCAGGCCCGGCTATCAAGCCTTTTTGGTCCGGCCAAACTTAGGTGGACTCCGTTGGATGCGTGGTGATGTGCCCACACCTTTCGGAAAGATCCACGTAGATATGGACGAACACCATATCACCGTTGAAAGCGACGGTGGTGAGGGTGTCCTCCAATTCAATGGCCATACTTATCCTATTCCCAGTCATCAATCCGTAACCATCAATTATTAAATATATGAAAAAGCAGATCCTTTTGGTCGTTCTCAGCATGTTGCTTACCTTACCGTTATCTGCCAAAGTAAAGATAACCGTCAAGCAAAACACGCCGCAGACAAACTATGCGGCAGGTCTTCTCAAAGACATCTCTGGTGATTATACGATACAGATAGCCGTGAGCAAGAAGGGTCCGGCAGAAGGATTTACCATCACGAAGAGTGGAAAGAAGGTGGTGATCTCGGGTAATGATACCTCAGGCGCTATCTATGGAGCTAACCGACTGAAGGAGTATTTCTTCATCAATGGCAACCTGGAGGGTCTTACCACGATCACCGATGCACCGGAGATGAAGATGCGCGGTGCTTGTATCGGCATGCAGAAAACCTTCATCTTGCCCGGTCACCGTACTTATGAGTATCCTTATACTCCGGAGAACTTTCCGTGGTTCTATGATAAGGCTCTTTGGATCAAGTATTTGGATATGTTGGCTGCCGACAATATGAATGCGGTGTATCTGTGGAATGGGCATCCTTTCGCCTCACTGGTTAAGTTGAAGGATTATCCCTTTGCCCCTGAGGTGGATGAGGCTACGATGGAGAAGAATATGGAGATGTTCACCTTCCTCACCACAGAGGCTGCCCGCCGCGGTATTCAGGTGATACAGATGTTCTATAACATCCTGTTGTCGAAACCTTTCGCAGACCACTACGGACTGAAGACGCAGGAGCGCAACCGACCGATCACGCCGTTGATTGCCGACTATACCCGTAAGAGTATCGCTGCTTTCTTTGAGAAATACCCCAATGTGGGTGTGCTGATCACCTTGGGTGAGGCGATGGCGACGGTAGAGGATGATATCGAGTGGATGAACAATACGATCATACCGGGTATCAAAGACGGACTGAAAGCGTCCGGAAGAAAAGACATCCCCCCGATTATCCTGCGTGCCCATGATACCGACGGACCGCTGGTATTGTCGAAAGCACTGCCTCTTTATCCGAATATCTATACGATGTCGAAATATACCGGTGAGAGTCTGACCACCTATCAGCCACGTGGCCCATGGGCGGAGACCCACCGTAAGTTAGCTGCTGCTGCTCCTATTCATATCAGTAATGTGCATGTGCTGGCCAACCTGGAGCCGTGGCGCTGGGGATCACCTGCCTTCACACAGAAAACCGTTCAGGCTATGCACGAGGTGCATCATGCCAACGGACTGCATCTCTATCCGCAGGCATCTTATTGGGATTGGCCATACACCGCAGATAAGTTGGCTAATAACGGTCGGGAGTTGCAGATCGACCGCGACTGGATCTGGTATGCGGCATGGGGACGTTATTCTTGGAACTGTCGCCGGGATAATGACCGTGACTACTGGGTACGTCGGATGATGGACTACTATGGTTGTGATGAGGAGACGGCCAGTTGTATTGTCACTGCCTACGATGAGAGCGGGGAGATAGCCCCTAAGCTACTCCGTCGTTTCGGCATCACCGAGGGTAACCGTCAGGCTTTGCTTTTAGGTATGCGTATGCCGCAGTTGGTGAATCCTTACAAGTTTACCATCTATCCGGGATTCTACGAGAGTTGCGGTCCTGAGGGTGAGAAACTCATCGAGTATGTGGAGAAAGAGTGGAAGAAACAGTCGCATGTCGGAGAACTGCCCCTGAATATCGTGGATGAGTGCGTGGCCCACGGTGAGAAGGCGGTGGCTGCTTTGGTGGGCCTCTCAGTCACGAAGAATAAAGAGGAGTTTGCCCGTCTGTGCAACGATATGTATTGTTACAAGACCTTTGCAGAGGCTTTCCGTCTGAAGGTGCTCTCCGCTCAGCAGGTGCTGAACTATAAATGGAGTAAGAATGCCCGTTATCTGAAAAAGGCTGTTCCTCTGTTGGAGGATAGTAATAATAAGTGGAAAGAACTGGTGGCCCTGACGAAAGATACCTATTTCTATGGTCCGAGCATGCACACCAGTCATCGTCGTATCCCTATTGGTGGTGACAACGGCAAGTATATCACCTGGGAGCAGATGCTGCCGGTCTATGAGCAGGAACTGGTAGCGTTAAGAGAAAACACCCAACGACTGTTGAATCAGAAAGGCGAGAGCCTTGATGAGTCATCCCTGACAAAGGCGGAGAATGCGAAGGTAACCTTTAACACACCGGTAAGAACGGTGAAGTTGGAGAAGGGAGCCGTCATCTTCCCGCGTCGTAGTGAGATCGTCGAGGCAGTGGCCCCGGAGTTGCAAGGACTCGATGCATTGGTCATCAACCGTGATGAGGCGCGTGAGCAGGGCGTAATGGTTGACTTCACTTCGGAGAAACCTGTTAAGATGTTAGTGGGATTCTTCATCGACGAAGACCGGAAATATGCCGCTCCCCCGAAGTTGGAGGTGGATGCTACCGGTAATGAGTATGGTCAGGCAGAGCCGATCATCACCAATGCCATCCTGTTGAAGAACTCACCGATTGTGAATGTCCATGCCTACCACCTGCCGGCAGGTCATCATCAGATCCGTCTGCCACGGGGTATCATCATGGTGGCCGGCTTTACCGAGACCGATCTTAAGCTCCGCGATGCGGGGATGAATGGCGCTTCAGAGGAAGTTGACTGGCTGTTTATCAAGTAGAAGCAAGTATTCAACAACCCATTTTTCTGTTATTATTGTAAAACCTTTTTTTGTTAAAAATACCAAATTAAATTGAGTTTTTTTCTAAATGTGATATTATTTATCATACCTTTGCGATTATAGATTAAATATATGAGTGAGGGAGTGAAAGATAAACGCAAGGTAATAGAACGACTGTTTAATGATAAATATCAACAGTTGTTCTATTATGCTTATGATCTTACTAATGATGAAGAGGTCAGCAAAGATTTTGTGAATGAGGCCTTTGTCTCTCTGCTCGAAAAAATGGATGAATTAAAAGAAGAACGTTTGGATGGATACCTCTTTGTGAGTATTCGCAATCGTTGTTTCTCGCATTTAAAAAAGCAACGAAGGGAGGACCGTTATCGTGACTATTGTCTGACGACCTTTACAGAAGAGGATGAAGACTATTGGGAGACGATGGAAGATAGGATTAAGAAAATGAATGAAGAGATTGAGCAAATGCCTGAACGAACGCAGTTTATCCTTAAACAGTGCTATTTTGAGGACCATAGTTATAAAGAGGTCGCTAATATGTTGGGGATTACCAGTGATGGCGTTAAGCACCATATCATGAAAGCCTTTCAGAAGTTGAGAATGCTTTTTAATGTTAAATAACACTGAAAAAGACTACCCAAAATTGAGATTCTGACATTTATATATAAAAAGAATGAGTAAGAAAGAAACAACGACGGACATCCAGCAAGGGATGCCTTCCGCACATGAAGAACTGGAGGTAAAAAGGGTGATGAACCGACAGTTTGTGACAGCGCCTGATAAAGGTGTTGCATGGGAGGAGTTTTGTCGGAAGTATCTTTCAGAGGAAGAGAATATCCTGACAGATGAATCACGCCAGAAGTCTGCGAAATCAGTCCTTACGGCAAAACTCTTCAGGTGGATAGCAGTGGGAGCTGTCGCAATCATCATTCTATTGGTTTTATTCAACTGGTACTCTTTTGACAACAGCAAAAATCTTTTCTATGAGGCGAAAGACGAAGTCGCACAAATTACTCTTACAGATGTGTATGGAAAAACGACAGTTGTAAAACAACAGATTTCGATGATTAGCCAGGCAGATCAAAGAACCGTGTCTGATAGAAATCAAAATAAATCATCTATATCTTACAAAAAGATTCTCCATTTAGCTACCTCACATGGAAGAACCTGTGAGATAACGTTAGAGGATGGTACCACGATATGGCTTAACGATGAGAGTTCTTTAGATTTTCCTGAGCATTTCTCTCCAACAAAACGTGAGGTTATGATTAGTGGTGAGGCTTATTTCTCTGTAGCGAAAGACACTAAAAGACCATTCATAGTTAAAGGAGAAGAATTTAAAACCCGTGTGTTGGGAACACAGTTTAATATCAGGTCAAGAAAACACGATCTTTCTAAGAATTCATCTCCTATAACTGAGATAACCCTGGTGGAAGGAAGTATCAGCGTTATTAATACCAAGGGAATGGAACAGAAACTTGTGCCTGGAGAACAATATCTGATAGAAAATGGGCAATGGATTAAAAAAGAGGTGGATACCTATCCGCTCATTCAATGGCGTGATGGATTCTTCTACTTCGATCAAACGCCATTGGGTGATATCCTTACGGATATTGGTCGCTGGTACAATATGAATGTAGTGGTGGAGGATTATGAGATTATGGACATGTGCCTTCATTTTGTAGCTGAGAAAAGTCAAACCATAGAAGAAGTGATTACGGCATTGAACATGTTGAAAGTTGCTCATTTTACTTTTGAAGACAATAAAATTATCGTTAGTAGATAGAAATGATAGTTCTCTCGAAAGAAAAATCATTAAAAAAACAATAAACTTGACTACCCGATTTGCTTGATTGATGTTTGTAATTATAGAAAGAATTATTAATCATTTACAAACATTGAACAACAACCAAATGAAAAAACGAAGTCTCAAAACACTCCTGCTTTTGCTGTTATGTTGTCTGTTATCTACAGTGGCCTTGGCGCAAAAGGGTGGAAAGAAAGTGACGTTGATTTGTGAGAATGAGCCTCTTACCCAAGCTCTGCGCACTGTTGAGAGGATGTCTGGTTATTACAAGATCAACTACAGTTACGATGAGCTAAAAAACTACACGGTGACTGTTTCTATTCAGAAACAATCAGCACCTGATGCCGTAAACGTATTGCTAAGAGGTATTCCTTATACCTCGGTGGTTAACAATCGTTTTATCAGTGTACAACCAAGGAAGGGAGATATGGAAGAAGTGGCGCATCAGCAGCAAGCCTCTTCGGCTGATGGCGTAGCTCAGGGACAGGTTGTAGATCGTAATAAAGAGCCTCTTCCCTATGTTACTATCCGTGTGGTCGGAAAAGAAACCGTAGGTGTTTCGAATATTGATGGTAAGTTTTACATCAAGGATGTTACACCCGACGATGTGTTGGAATTCTCTTATGTCGGCATGGCTACTGTGCGTCATAAGGCAGGTAACAAGCCATTGGTGGTTATTATGGAGGAAGACAATATGCTTGAGGATGTGGTGGTGACCGGTATATTTCCTAAGCGTAAGGATGCCTATACAGGTGCAGTAACCACGATCACCAGTGAGGAACTAAAAAACTATGGTAATAAAAATCTCATCACTTCTATAGGAAATATTGATCCTGCATTTAATATTCTGACCAATAATGAACTGGGTTCTAATCCTAACCGACTGCCCGAGATACAAATCAGAGGTAATGCCAACTTGCCTGCTCTCGATGATTTACAAGACAATACAAAAACCGATCTCAACACACCACTTATTGTGCTTGACGGATTTGAAATAAGTTTGGAGCGGCTCATGGACCTTAATGACGATGATGTAGAGTCGATCACCTTACTCAAAGATGGTTCAGCCACGGCTATCTATGGTTCACGTGGAGCCAACGGCGTGGTGGTTATCACCCGAAAAGCACCGCAGGTAGGACGCCTAAGACTTACCTATAACGGAAGTTTAAACGTTGAGGCTCCCGACCTTACCGACTACCATCTGTTGAATGCCGCTGATAAACTGGAACTGGAGCGCCGCGCAGGCTATTATGATATGGTCGACCCACAGCGAGACTTTAATTATAAAAATAAATATGCCAGCATATTGAAAGACGTTCAGCGTGGAGTAGATACAGACTGGATGGCACTGCCCCTTCGTACAGGTGTAGGCCAGCGTCACAACATGCGTATTGAAGGTGGTGATACCAGTTTCCGTTATTCAGCATCACTGCAATACAATGGTGTGACAGGTGTGATGAAAGGCTCTAACCGTAACAGCTTCAATGGAGGCATCAACCTGACATACCGTCACCAAAAACTCATTTTTAACAACGATCTCAACATCGGTCATACTAAGTCGAAAGAGTCACCTTATGGTACTTTCTCACAATACACCCGACTGAATCCATATTGGAGACCCTATGATGACAATGGTGATATTATAAAGATTTTTGACAATGATGTGAACTTCTGGGGAACCTATAGTAATCTTCCCACCAATCCTCTCTACAATGCTACCTTACGACAGAAAAACAGTGCCAACTATACCAATATCACCAATAACTTTGCCATAGAGTGGCGACCCTTCACGGGATTCATCGCACGTGGAAGTCTGGGTATCACCTGGCAAGATTCAGAGAGTGACAACTACAAGTCGGCCAAACATACCGATTTTGAGAAGGATCTGTATCAGACAGCCGAGGGAGCACTCCGTAAGGGTAGTTATAACTATGGCAATGGCAAGATGATGAATTATGAGGCAGCGCTGACTCTCAGCTATACTCATCTCTTTGCCAAGAAACACCAACTATATACCGGTCTTAATGCCAACATCATTTCCAAAAATAGCCGTAATTACTACATCCAGGCAGAAGGGTTCCCCGATGAAGACATGGACTTCCTGCCTTCAGCACTACAGTATATGAAAGACGGCAAGCCCAGTGGCAGTGAGGCTAAAATGCGAAGTGTAGGTCTTGTGGGTAGTGTGAACTATTCTTACGACAACCGCTACTATACCGACTTGGCATATCGCTTGGATGGTTCATCGCAGTTTGGTAGTGACCGTCGCTTTGCACCATTCTATTCAGCCGGTATAGGATGGAACCTGCACAATGAACATTTCTTGAAAGACAACAACCTGTTCAACCTCTTGAAACTCAGAGCTTCTTTCGGACAGACGGGATCACAGAATTTCAATGTCTATCAAGCCATTGCCACCTATTCTTATTATATGAGCGATCGCTATAATCAGTGGCTTGGAGCTTACCAGATGGCATTGGAAAACAAAAACCTGGAATGGCAGAAAACCAATAAGTGGAATGCCGGACTGGAAGTGAGTATGCTTGATGGCCGTATCAATCTTGTAGCTGATGTCTATTTGGAGAAGACGTCCAACCTGCTCTCATCGCTCGACCTGCCTCTCTCTAACGGTTTTACCTCATATGTAGAGAACATTGGTAAGGTAGAGAACAAGGGATTTGAGGTCAAAGCCACGGTGTTTGTCGTTAAGAATACAGATAAACGCCTCTTCTGGTCGTTAACAGGTTCAATGATGCACAACAAAGACAAGGTGGTAGCCCTCTCGCAAGCGATGAAAGACGAATATGCGAAACTGTTACTAACCCGTAGCGTGACTCCCAACAGGGTAATCCGCGAGGGTGAATCACAATACACCATCTATGCTGTACCTTCTTTGGGCATTGACCCTAGCAATGGTCTTGAGGTTTATCTCAAGCAAAATGGTGAGCCTACCTATACCTGGAATGCCGCTGACAGGGTCCCTTGCGGTGTGAGCCTGCCGAAATACAAAGGAAATATCAGTAGCATGTTACGCTGGTGCGATTTCACCGCAAATGTCTCATTAGGCTATCGAACAGGCGGACAGCTGTATAACCAGACACTGGCTACACGCATTGAGAACGCCGACAAGCAATACAACGTAGATGAACGCGTATTTACCGACAGATGGCAGGAGGTGGGAGACCGCACTTTCTTTAAAGGACTGACCAACGAGACTGCCACCTATGCCACGACCCGTTTCGTTCAAAACGAGCGCACCCTCACCTGCCAGAATATTCATCTGAGCTATGAGTTGCGCAACAAGCCATGGCTTACTCGGTGCTTGGGCATGCAATCGGCTACTTTCTCTGCCGACCTGAGTGATCTGTTCTATATCTCTACCGTCAAGCAAGAACGAGGACTCGACTACCCCTATTCGCGCAGGTTCTCATTCACCCTGTCCATGAATTTCTAATAATAATGTTACAACATTAAAAAGATATAACAATGAATCAACATACAATATATAAGGTAAAAGCGGCTGTGCTTTTCACAAGTATTATACTCGTTGTCTTCAGCCCTTTGCTCCTTTCTTCCTGTGAAGACTGGCTTGATGTGTCACCTTCCGAGCAGAAAAAGAAGAGTGAGATGTTTTCTAAAGCAGAAGGCTTCCGAAACGTGCTCACAGGAGCTTATATCAGAATGAAATCAAACAGTCTTTACGGACAGGAGATGGTATGCGGAAGCATAGAGAACCTGGCGCAACATTGGAATTATTCCTCCAACACGATCGGCAGTTATCTGAATACTTATAACTATCGGGCTACGGTTGTGGAGGATGCCATGGCTGCTGTATATAACAACCTGTTCAAAGTTGTTGCCGATGTAAACGGACTGCTGGGCGATATCGACAACGGCACTCTTGGCGAGAATGACTACAACCTGATCAAGGGAGAGGCGCTGGCTTTGCGAGCCTTTTGCCATTTCGATGTGCTGCGTCTGTTTGGTCCTATGCCCACCAACCCCGGTAATGAACGTATCTTGCCTTACGTGAAAGAGGTGATCAACAGACCCAATACGTTTCTTAACTACGAGCAGTTCACCCGTGAACTCTTCAACGATATCGATGAAGCAGAAGCCTGCCTGAAAAAGGTTGACCCTATCTTAAATAACTCGATAGCCACGTTGAACACGCCGTCGCAACTTACTGACAATTTCTACGGCTACCGCCAAATGCGCATGAACTATTATGCCGTGTGCGCATTAAAAGCCAGAGTGGCATTATGGACAGGCAATAAAAGCCAAGCTTTGGAATATGCACGAATCGTGATAAACGCCACATCGCCTGATGGAGCTAAAATGTTCCGACTGGGTACGCTCAACGACTGTGCCAGTGGTGACAAAGTACTTTCCAGCGAGCACATCTTCAATTTGAAAGTGGCTGACATTTCATCAACACTCGGTGCAGGAACGACCTATCAGAAAACACAGTCACAACTGCGCTCACAACTTTATGAATCAGGAACCACCGACATTCGCTTTGTTAATATGTGGAATTATGTGTATGACAGTTATTGGTGGACTTATTACAACTATTTTGTAAAATATGTCCAAAGCGACAATATGCCTAGTTTGGCGAAGAATGTGATCCCTCTGATCCGTCTCTATGAGATGTATCTTATCGCCATGGAATGTTCATCGGTCAGTGAAGCCAACAGCCTCTATACTGAGATGACTGTTGCCCGCAATGCTCCAGCCCTCACCATCACTACCCAGGAACAACTCAACGAACTGCTCATCAAAGAATATAACCGAGAGTTCTATGGTGAAGGACAAGCCTTCTATGCTTACAAACGAATGGCTGCCGAGAAGATTTATTTCACGAATGAACAGGGTTCGAAAGATACCTATGTGGTTCCCCTGCCCGTTCAAGAGTCTGTTTATGCTAACGAATAAAAAAAGATAATATGAAGAAGATCATATATTTATTGCTCCCCTTATGTCTGGGGTTGACAGGTTGCCATGAGGAAGATGGACTGTTGTTCAACGACAAGGCTCGTGTACAGTTACAGCCAGATGCCAGCGGTACATTGGACAACTATTCCTATTCATTCATATGGAGTCCGGCAAGTACCACGCGCGACATCGTATATCTGCCCATCAGAGTCATGGGAGGTCCTGCCGACACCGACAGGCACGTCATGATTGAGCAGGTGAGCGAATACGACATCACCTATAACAAAGACCATTGGGGATATGTTACCGATTCAGTGGTTACCGAACGCACCGATAAAGCGGTTGCAGGTAAGCATTATGTACCTTTCGACAGTCAAGAATATGCTCAACTGTTTACGATCCCAGCCGGAGAGGTGCGTGCTCAGATTGGTGTCATTTTGTTGCGCGACGTATCATTGACCAAAGAGAAAGTAAGACTGCGCATCCGTCTGAAACCTACTGAGGATTTTGATCTAGGCGAGAGCAAGTATCTTGAGAGGACCATCACGATATCTGACATGCTTGAACAACCATCCAATTGGGCACAACGCTACATGAACAGCTATTTTGGCAATTACAGCAAAGCCAAACATCAGCTGATGATGCAAGTTGTCAACGGGAAAGTGGATGAAGAGTGGGTGGACGAGGCATACAACTCAGTATCGTTCCGCTATTACTGGCGCATGAAATTCATTGAGGCTCTGCAAGCGTTCAACAATGACCCTGCCAATATCGCAGCAGGACTTGCTCCTATGCGTGAGAATGCAGACGACCCGAATAGTGCTCTTGTCACCTTCCCCACAAGTATGTAAATCATATTCCAACAATCGAACAATCATAAAAACATGATGATTATGAATACAAAAATATATGCCATGTTGGTCTTTACGCTGTTTGTCTTTGCCTCTTGCTTTAACGATGACAGCAATTACAACTACGCTGATCCTTTGGATATTCAGGTAGAGGGCATTCAGAATCAATATACCGTTTCAACAGGTGATATCATTCAGTTACGACCTGTTGTTACACCAGCTAACCGTGACTATGAGTATTTCTGGACCATTACCCCAGCCAGTGCCCAGACAGCAGCAGCTGTTGACACCGTTTCAAGAGAGATGAATTGGGACTACACTGTTGACCGTAGCATTGGTTCTTACAAACTGCGTTTCTGTGCAAAAGATAAACAGACGGGCATTTTTGCCTATAAAGAGTATAACCTGAATGTTACCACCGATATGGCTACAGGTTGGTGGATTCTGAAAGGGGATGCCGACGGCACCGATATCGATTTCATTTCCAGCAGCAAAGAAAAGAGAGACCTTATCTATAGTGTGAATGGTCGCAAGATGCAGGGCGATCCGCTCAATCTGCATTTCACTCTTTATTATTGGGTCTTCGACGAGAGTTCTTTGAAAGATGTGCAGACCAATGCTGTTTTTGCCGCCAGCAGTAGTGACATAGTAGCCCTTGAGTATTTTACAGGAAAGATCGTTGCAGACTATGAGAGTCTGTTTGTCGATTTACCGGCCAACCGCAATGTGCAGGCGCTGTTTTCGGGTCCGTCCGACGTGCATGTGTGTGTAGATAATACGGTTTATACGATGTACAACTCTCGTTACAACATTTACAAACAGTTTATCATCAAGTCTCTTGGTGACTACCAACTGTCACCCTACCGCCATTGTTCGCATGCTACTCTCCCGCTGCTTTTCGATGAAAAGACATCGTCATTCTGTACAGTAAGCCGTAACTCACCTAATCTCGATTTCTTCGCCGATGGCTCACCTTCGTCAAAGAATCTCGGCATGGACATGATTTATATGGGCGGAAAATCCACAACAGCCAGCAGTCAGGGTGATGTGGCCTTAGCTGTGATGAAGAAAAAGAATACAAATGACTATCAACTATTCACGCTGAACGGCTTTGCCTCCAGCGCCTCGAGCAATCCTGTTCAACAGACCACAACACTGAACAGCAACCTGGAGATGCTGAAGGCAGATGTCCGTGCGCTCAACCAAAATAATAACATTATTTATTACTTTAAGAACAGTAAGCTATATGCATGTAATCTGGACAACCAGACAGAGAGCGAGCAGGATATCATGTTATCCGCTGGCGAGGAGGTTACTTATATGGAGTTCCTGAAATATTCCCCCTATGGACTGAATGACTCGTGGTTCGACTATCTGGCCATCGCAACGGTGAAGAACGGCAATTACAAAGTCTATCTGCATCCCGTATCTGCAGCCATCGTGTTGCCGGCAGAGAAAACCTTCGAGGGGAAGGGTCGCGTGAAAAGAGTATGTTACATGGAGCAGTCACGTAATGGTATCTACACCACTACTCTTTTCTAGAAACATAACGCAAGGAGCATGATGAAAAGAAAAACAGTCATACTGGTTATCAGTTGTCTTGCAATCGTCCTGATGCCTTGTCTGGCACAAGCCAAGGTCGTTATTACCGGAACAACGGGCGAATATGTCAGCAAGGAGATGAGCCTCTTTGAATGTCGTGACGGTATACCTCTGCTCTTGGCTACTACCGAAGTGGCTGCCGATGGAACTTTTCTTCTCTCGGCAGAGACATCAGAAACAGGTTTTTACTTGCTTGGCTGTCAGGGTGGGGTGAGACATCCACTTTTCCTGACAGGCAATGAAAACCTCAAGATCCGGTTTACGAACTACGGTCTTACGGTTCTACAGGGAGCCGATAACGAGTGTCGGTTGCTCAGTGATTGGGAGAAAGAGGCAGCTCAGGTGCGCACTCATGCTTGGTTTTACCGTTCAACAGGCGGTTGCGAAAGTGTTGACATCGAGACTTTCGAAAAGGAGATGACCTCACTGAAGACGCTCGCAGGCCGTGTGTCGCAGCAACTGAAAGATCTGCAGACAACGGATAACTTTACGTCTCTCATGCGGTTGAAGATGGATGTTGACCAATTGTTTATGCGCATGGCCTACCAGCGCAGTCATTTGGGCGAGACCGGTGAGGATTTTATATCTGATTCTGATTGGCAACTGGCTGACCGGTTGTTTCAACAACCACAGATGGCACAACTTCCCTTGATACCCGAAATGATTGGGGTGTATGTGGAAGCTAAGGCTTCCCGGCAGCTGCCTCCCGTGGAGAATCCTTCCATCATCAGCAGCAGTGAGTATCAGGCGCGTGCCGGACTCGTTGAAAACAGGTGTTTACGTCAATCATATATCTATGAGGTAGCCTCCCAAATGCGCTATTACGAGATGTACCGTCAGTTGTGTGATACCTTTGCAGACCAGTCTTTTTCCGAACGTATGCAGCAAGCTCTCAAGCCCATCGAGCAGTCGCTGGAATGGTCGAAACCCGGTCATGAGGCTCCAGACTTCAAAGCTGTCAAGACCAATGATGAGTGGTTCTCACTAAGCGATCTGCGTGGAAAGGTCGTAGTCATTGATGTCTGGGCAACATGGTGTGTGCCTTGCCTGCGTATGATGCCCTATTTCCGTCAGTTGGAGAAAGATCTTTCTGATCCCGACCTGGCTTTCCTGAGCGTTTGTGTGGGGGCCTTGCCCGAGAAAGATCTTTGGCTGAAACTGGTGAAAGAAAACGGACTTACCGGCCATTTGGTGTTCGTAGATAGTTGGATACATGGCTTTGCCAAAGAATATAGGGTTACCAGCGTTCCCCGTTTTATGATTATCGACCGCCATGGAAGAGTATTCTCTTATGCAGCCCCGGCTCCCAAGTATCCACAACTGAAACAGTTGATCTTACAAGCATTAGCTGCCGATTGACTGTTTGGAAGTGTGAGTTGAGTGGTATCACATGGAAGATATTACTGTATGAGAAAATCATTGATATTATTATTTGTGTTGACCGTTGCGAATATCTACGGTCAGCATACTGTCACCGTGAAAGATTTCATAGAAAGCGGAACATGTGTCCTGCAAAAACCTATTGCGATTGACACGGTGGATATGAATGGCAGCAAACAGACGTTTGTGGGAGGAACGGCCAAAGAGGTGAGGTTCTATATCAACAACAACATGTTCACACCTGCCCATCTCACGGTGAAGGGAGTCAACCGCTATGAGACCCTTGTCGACGGCAGACAGCAGTCCACAACATTGTCTCTGGAACCCGGTCATCATGAGGTAATACTCAGATATACCCTTGCTGCCGGAGCCGTCGATTCACTGAGTGTGATTGTCGATTCCCGTCATGAGCTGGAGTGTACGACTTCTCCGATACGCAACTACACCTATAACGATGTGGTTGATGGGCTGCGTGTAACAAATATGCGGATCTCTGCCAATGGCCGTTATGTTATTTTAGGTTACCGCAATGTTCAGAACGGTGGACGCAGCAGCAACTACAGTGAAATCGTTGACTTACGATCAGGCAATATCATTAGGAAACGCGAGATGTATGGCATAGAGTGGATGCCACGCTCTACAGCCTGGTATTACGAAGACCGGGAAGGCAACAGCCGTATCCTGAGACGTGTTGACGTGCAGACGGGCGAAAACGCCATCATCGCACGTGATCTGCCTGACGGCCGTATCAAGATGAGTCCTGTGGAAGATTATCTGATACTGACAAAAGATGAGCGTGGCCCAGTGGAGTCCGGTGAGGTTTTTCAATGGATTGCTCCCGATGACCGTATGCGCAACTACCGGTTCCGTAGTCGCCTGTTACGTTACGATCTGGCAACAGGTCAGAGTCAGCCCCTTACGTTTGGGCATCATTCTGTAGAGGTAGAAGATATCTCCCACGATGGTAACCGCCTGTTGGTGAGTGTGCTGCGCATGCAGTTGGGTGTTCGTCCGTCAGCGATTTTCGATTATCTCATCGTTGATGTGCATACCCTGGCTGTCGATACCCTTTTCCGTGAGACTGCTTTCTTGAATTCACCGAGATTCTCCCCCGACGGCCGACAGGTGCTGTTCATAGGATCTGCCGAGGCATTCCATGGTTTGGGACGTGATGACGATGCAGGCACCTACTCCAACATGTACGACAAACAACTGTATGTGGTTGATCTGGACACACACCATGTAGACTGCCTCTCGCGGAATTTTCGTCCATCGGTGTATGCTGCGGAATGGTCAGTTGCCGACGGACAGATTTATTTCTCTGCTTATGACCGCGACAGGATCAGTCTGTTTGCGGTAAATGTGAAGACAAAGAAATTGCGGCGTGTTAACACCTGCGAAGAGGTGGTGCGCGAATTCTCTTTGTCGAAAACCCAACCGTTGCTTACCTACTATGGTGTGAGCGCGACGAATTCTGTGCGAGCCTATGTGGTGAATCTGAAAAATGGCAAGTCCACATTGCTGAAAGACTGTTCTGCTCAATTGCTCAAAGACATCCGTTTAGGTGAGTGCCGCGATTTTGCCTTTGTATCTTCGCGTGGTGACAGCATTGACGGTCGTCTGTATCTGCCGCCAGGGTTTGATGCCACCAAAAAATATCCTATGATAGTGAACTACTATGGAGGCAGTACGCCAACCTCGCGCAATTTTGAGTCACAGTATCCTCATCCGTACTTTGCCTCATTGGGCTATGTCGTTTATGTTGTCAACCCGGGCGGAGCCATCGGCTATGGGCAGCGTTATAGCGGTCGCCATGTGAATACCGCCGGCAAAGGTGTTGCCGAAGATATCATAGAAGGTGTGAAGGCTGTATGTCGCCAGCATCCTTTTATCGATGAGAAACACATCGGCTGTATCGGAGCCTCTTATGGTGGGTTTATGACCCAATACCTGCTTACCGTAAGTGATATCTTTGCTTGTGGTATCAGTCATGCGGGTATCTCCAATCATGCGAACTACTGGGGTTGTGGCTACTGGGGTTACAGCTATAGCGAGGTAAGCATGGCGGAACGCTATCCTTGGAGCGATCCTCAGTTGTATGCCTTGCAGAGTCCGCTCTTCCGTGCCGATAAGATCCACACGCCCTTGCTGCTTACCCATGGAATGTCAGACAATAACGTGCCCATCGGTGAGAGTATCCAGATGTTCACCGCCCTGAAGACGTTGAACCGCGATGTGGCTTTTGTCCAGGTGCGTGGCGAGGATCATATCATCGTGGATTACGAGAAACGTAAACAGTGGACGAATGTCCTTTTAGCTTGGTTTGAGAAATATCTGAAAGGTGATGGTACATGGTGGAAGACCCTGTTCCCCGAGCGTTATTATTGAGAAACCGAATCATGGTTAATTAGTTTTTGTCAGAGAGGGCATCCTGAACAGGGGTGCTCTCTTTCTGCTGTTGGGCCCTTCCATCGGAAACGGAATAACCACTGTATTGAGCTATATTTGAGTGTGGAATTTGTGTCCCCGTGATGCCCAGATGAACGGTATTTCCGAGGAGGTTGATTGTTTGTTTATCAGGTAGCAGAGATATTTGAACAAGTAATAAATAAATTATTGTTAAATAACAGTTTCAAAAAAACTGTTTATGGAATTTATTGGCTATATTTGTAAAGATTGATTCTCAATTAGTTTTTTCCATGAGACTAAGCCTCTTTGTTATTGTCTTGGTTATAACCATGTGACATTAAATGAATTTAAGTAACAAACTCAAAAAAAGAATGTCATGAAAGATTATTTTGTATTATTAGTTTTGATGATCTCTTTATTTGCTGCATGCAGTAGTGAAATGAATGGAGATGAAAATAACAGGAAAGAGGATGTTGTATCTTTAAGTTTCTCATTATTGGATATTAATGGTACTCCGTGTAATGAATTCGCTTATGGTGATCCAATTATTTTTGATTTAGAAATTGACAATAAGAAGAACAAACCGATAATTCTCTTTCACTCTGACAAAGATGCTGTTGATCTTCAATTGGGTTCAGATTTGTTCAAGGTATACTCAGAAGAAGATAAACGCGAGATGGGTACTCCTTGGAGTGGAATGTTCTGTGAATATTCATTAGCACCCATCAGTCTTCCTGCTTCAACCCAAAGTCATCTCTATTGCTCTTGGTTTGGAGTTAATGAAGACAATAAATACAGATGTTCATATCCTCTATGTAAAGACGCAGATAATGTACCTTTGCCAAAAGGTAGTTACTTCGTTAGGTTCTCAATAGAGTGTAGCCAAAATGCTCCCCGTACAAGTTCATTTTCAATTCCATTTAAAGTAAAATAGTTATGAAAATAAGAGTGTTTCTTTTTTCTTTATGTATTTCTTTCTGAACAACATATACGTGTGCTCAGGTTTTAACACGGTATTATCCAAATGGAGATGCAATAGAAAATGTTTTGAATAAAGATACGATAGGAATTGGTGGAATAGATGATATTTTGCCAGAAAAACTAAAGACGATGAGAAAAATGTATAGGATGGAGCCTTTCGAAGTCACCAAATTTATTGAAGAAGATAAAAAATTGGAGGGTTGTGATGTTCCATATCGTTTTGGAAAAGGATTTGAAACATCTTATACACTTAATGATGGTATATGGACAAAAACTGAAAAGGGTAGAATATGGGAGATTACTTTTCGATCTGAAGGAGCGTTGACTCTGAATTTTATATTCAGAAATTTTCATCTTGCTAATGGATCTTGTTTATATATCTTAAATGAGGAGAATACAATGATTTATGGACCTGTAACATCAAGTCTAACAACAAGAGTAGGATCTTTTTTAACAGACCTGGTTTCTGGAGATTGTGCAACTATTTTAATTTATGAGCCATACGATGTTGAAGGCGAGACTACCCTTACTATTTCTAAAGTAGTACATGGATATCGGTCATTTAGTGTGAATATGGCTAACGGTTTGAGAAATATCTGAAAGGTGATGGTACATGGTGGAAGACCTTGTTCCCCGAGCGTTATTATTGAGAAACCGAATCATGGTTGATTAGTTTTTGTCAGAGAGGGCATCCTGAACAGGGGTGCTCTCTTTCTGCTGTTGGGCCCTTCCATCGGAAACGGAATAACCACTGTATTGAGCTATATTTGAGTGTGGAATTTGTGTCCCCGTGATGCCCAAATGAACGGTGTTTCCGAGGAGGTTGATTGTTTGTTTATCAGGTAGCAGAGATATTTGAACAAGTAATAAATAAATTATTGTTAAATAACAGTTTCAAAAAAACTGTTTATGGAATTTATTGGCTATATTTGTAAAGATGATTCTCAATTAGTTTTTTCAAAGAAACTAAGCCTCTTTATTATTGTCTTGGTTATAACCATGTCACATTAAATGAATTTAAGTAACAAACTCAAAAAAAGAATGTCATGAAAGATTATTTTGTATTATTAGTTTTGATAATCTCTTTATTTGCTGCATGCAGTAGTGAAATAACGGAGGATTCCACAAATCCTTTTGTGACTGGCATCTCTGCAAATAGTATAGTTGAAGGAGATAGCGTTCTGGTTGAATTACGTTTGCTTAACGAGGCTAAAGAACCGACAAGTGTTTTTAAGGTAGGTGAAAATATAATTTTTGAGCTCAAACTTTCTAATTATAGTAAATCACCCTTGACATATTATCGATGGTTTAAGGAAGAAAGAGATATTAACTTGGATGAGAATCTGTTTAAGGTTTATTCCAAGGAGGATGGAAAGAGTATAGGTTTAGCGTGGGTTGGATGGTTCGGGGACAAGAGTATGCAGATGGAGTACTTTTTCCCTTCTCAATCTATTACATATATCCGTTGTCCTTGGTATAATATCAAAGACTTCAAATATGGTGATTTGTTGTGGGTTGAATTACATAAAGATGCTTCAAAAGATAATGCTTATTTATCTAAGGGGCATTATTACTCTAAGTTCAATGTCAAATATAATCCTCGTTCAAAAGAGGAAGGACAGAAAATGAAGGAAAAAGAATTGTATATTGAGTTTGATATTAGATAGGAGTATGAGGAGAGTTCTGTTTTTTATTTTATTGTGTTTACCTATCTTGATAAAAGCTCAAACACCTACAAGGTTTCTTGGAGATAAGGAATCACCCATTTCTCTTTCCAGAATAGATATGGAATATAGGAAAAAAATTACGACGTTGCCTCCTTTTGATGTCCACAAACTTATAGAGGAAGACAAATTGTTCGATAACACAGGAGTTGAAAACAGACCGATATCTTCTGATGATTGGAATCTGACAATAAGAAACATAGCTACTGGTATTGTTGTTTGTAATGAACATGTGACCCATGGTAGTGCAATAGTTAGAACTTCTGGCTGGCCTCCTGGAATATATCTTGTACAAGGAACAAAGGATGGGAAGACTCTAACAAAGAAAATAAGTGTAAATAGAAAATAGATAATATAGAATTCATTTATAGATAAAATGTGTATTAACCGTATCATTGTTTTCCTTTTCTCGCTTCTGCCGCTTTCGGTATTCGCACAGGTGGAACCCAGTGTCATGCAGCAGATTTACGAGGAGTCACGCACGCCCTATAAATATGGTATGGTGGTGGCGCCATCCGATAATAAACATAAGTACGACTGTCCGACGGTGTTCCGGGAGGGCAGCAAGTGGTATATGACCTTCGTGTGCTACGACGGCAAGAGTGGTAACGACGGCCGTGGCTACGAGACATGGTTGGCTGAGAGTGATGACCTGTTGCACTGGACGATCAAGGAACGGGTGCTGACCTTCCCGACGACCAACACGTGGGATGCCAACCAGCGTGGGGGATTCCCTTCACTGATCGACCACCGGTGGGGCGGCACTTATCAGATGCAGACCTGGAAGGGTAGGCATTGGATGACATATATCGGCGGTCCGGGCAAGGGCTACGAGGCGGTGGAGGCCCCCCTCAGCATCGGTATCGCCTCCACGAAGAACGATATCACCGTGGCCCATCCGTGGGAGACTTACGAGGCGCCGATCATGAGTTATAACGATAAGGACGCACAGTGGTGGGAACAGCTCACACAGTATAAGAGCACCATCTACCGGTTGGATAAGAAGATCTTCGGTTATCCCTTCGTGATGTATTACAATGCGGGCGGCAAAGATGCTACCCATCCGAAGGGTGAGCGTATCGGCATCGCCCTCTCGAAAGATATGAAGAAATGGAAACGCTATGCCGGCAACCCGGTCTTTGCACACGACAGCGACGGGACGATCACGGGTGATGCCCAACTGGTGGAGATGAACCTGCCGCCTTTCCAGCGCCCTGTCTATGTGATGTACTATTTCTCTGCTTTCAATCCCACGAGAGAATACAATGCCTACAATACCTTCGCAGCCAGTTACGACTTAGTCAACTGGACCGACTGGGAGGGTGACGACCTGATCATCCCCTCCAAACCCTATGATGAGATGTTCGCCCATAAGAGTTGTGTGGTGAAATGGCAGGATACCGTCTATCATTTCTACTGTGCGGTGAACAATGCCCAACAACGGGGTATCGCCGTGGCGACCAGTAAGCATCTGGGCAAAAGTGAGGTAAGCTTCCCCGAGCCTGATCCTACCGGTCATCGCTATACGAAATCCTTAAACGACAACTGGGAGATCACCTTCGACGGTAAGACGATGCAAAGGGATGTTCCGGTGAACCTCGATGACTATTACGGTTATCTGCAGGGAGAACATGGTAATCTCCATGGGGATGCTGTCTTCCGTAAAACCTTCTTCGCCCCGGATCTTCAAGGAAAGGCTTATTTCATCCGTTTTGAGGGGGTGGGCACCTATGCGGATATCACCCTGAACGGAAAACCGTTAGGACGCTACGACATCGGTAGGACGACAGAGACGATCAATATCACGGATGCCGTACGCAAAGGCGGTGATAATGAGTTGGTAGTGAAGGTGTCTCATCCTGCCGGCATCACTGATATGCCATGGGTATGCGGCGGTTGCAGCTCGGAGTGGGGCTTCAGCGAGGGCAGTCAGCCCTTCGGTATCTATCGCCCTGTGGTCTTGGAGGTCACCGATGAGGTGCGCATCGAACCCTTCGGCGTTCATGTGTGGAGTAACTTCAACACCGACAGTGTGTTCTTCGATACAGAGGTGAAGAACTATGGTCAGCAGACCATGACGGTGGATGTGATCAGTAAGCTGTCGGCGAAGGATGGTAAGCAGGTGATCCGACTCACCAATTCCATCACGCTGAAGGGTGGCGAGATGAAGACCATCCGTCAGCAGAGTGCTATAACGAATCCTACCCTGTGGAGCATCGAGAAACCTTATCTCTATCGTGTCAATACGATCATCAAACGGAATGGCAAGGCGGTGGAGAGTACGGATATCCCCTTCGGTTTCAAGACCACCACATGGCCGTTGACACGTAAGGATGGTGATAAGCGTTTCTTCCTCAACGGCAAACCGGTATTTATCAACGGTACGTGTGAGTATGAGCATATCTTCGGACAGAGTCACGCTTTCTATCCCGAACAGATAGCGGCACGTGTGAAGATGATCAAGGATGCGGGCTTCAATGCTTTCCGCGACGCTCACCAGCCGCACAATCTCCTTTATCAGCAACTGTTTGATGAGCAGGGTATCCTCTGGTGGCCGCAGTTCTCCGCCCATATCTGGTATGACACCCCGCAGTTCCGCGAGAGTTTCAAGCGTCATCTGCGCCAGTGGATCAAGGAGCGTCGTAACTCTCCGAGCATCATCCTGTGGGGCTTGCAGAATGAGAGTACCCTGCCTGCCGACTTCGCGGAGGAGTGTTCCGATATCATCCGTGAGATGGATCCCGGTTGTGGTACCCAACGGTTGGTGACCACCTGTAACGGTGGTGTGGGAACTGATTGGAATGTCGTGCAGAACTGGAGCGGTACCTATGGCGGTAATGTGAACAACTATGGTAATGAGCTGAAACGCGACGATCAGTTGCTGAACGGTGAGTATGGCGCCTGGCGTACGCTGGGCAATCACTCATCGGAGGGATATACCGAAGAGAAGTTCTGCCAGTTGATGAAAACGAAGATTCTCAAGGCTGAAGAGGTGAGAGACAGTGTGTGCGGACAGTTCCAATGGGTCTTTGCCACGCATGATAACCCCGGTCGTCGTCAGCCGGATGAGGCTTTACGACTGATCGACAAGGTTGGTCCGCTGAATTACAAGGGGTTGATGACGGTATGGGATCAGCCCACCGACGGTTATTATATGTATAAGGATCATTATGATCACGGTTTTGTGGCACCCGAGAAGAGTGAGATCGATGCCGCTGTCATCCAACCGGCCGAGGGTTATCATTATCTCTATACCCTCAACTGTGGTGGTGATGACTATACCGACAATTACGGCCGTTGCTGGATGCAGGACAACCAGCAGTGGTCGCATTCGTGGGGTGACCGTTTTGAGCGGGTGAGCAGTTATCAGACATCACAGACGTTCAACGACCAGCTCTCCATGCCTTTGTTCAAGACGTCCCGTTTCGGTCGTCATGAGCTTTATTACACGCTGCCGGCACCCAAGGGTGACTATCGGGTGGAGTTGTATTTCGTGGAGCCTTGGTATCGTATGGAGGCCGAGGGATTCCGTATCTTCGATGTGGCTATCAACGACCAGGTGGTGATCAACGACCTGGATATCTGGGCACAGGTGCATTACGGCAAACCCTACAAGCGCGTGGTGGATGTGCATAACGACAAGGATGCTATCAGGATCAGCTTCCCACAGGTGAAAGCCGGCCAGGCGATGATTGCCGCCATCGCCGTTGCCACGAAGGAGGATGTGGTGTCACGCTCCAAGCCCAACGGCAGTACGATGTGGGCTGACTTTGAGAAACAGATCTCGGTGAAGATGCCCGACAGCATGCTGCCGCCGAAGAGCAGTCCTGCCCTCGAGGTGGAAGGCAAGATGGTGAAGAAACAGATGGTGTGGGACTACCAGGTGGGTGTCGCCAAGGTGTATGCCCTGCGCTGGAAATACTATAACCCGGAGAAGGTACGGAAGTTGCATGTGAAGATCACCGACCAGAATGGTGTGGTGTTCAAGGATGATGATATCACGTTCCTGCAGACGGATCAGAAGATCACGAAACGGAAGATGACGAGCATCACCACGGGCACGATGGTGAATGCAGGAAGTTATCATGTAGTGGTGAGCGGGGAGGGCCTCGACAAAATGATGTTCGATGCCCTTACGATTGAGTAATGATTCGAATTTTCTTTTCTTTGTCGAAAGAAATTTTCACAACTACCCCAACCCTTTGACCTTCGGTCGAACTCGCTCACGCTCGGCATAGTTCATGCAAGCATGACTCTGCTCTCGCTTAATCGCGACTTTCCTTGTCTAAGGAGGAGATTTTCTTCCTTTCTTCGGCGCGAAGAAAGAAGCAAAGAAGCATCCACCCCCTCCAAGGCCTCCCCCTATATGGGGAGGATGCAACCGCTCCTTCTCGTCGCTCTTTCACTAAGGTACCGCTCCCTGATTTGGTCGCGGTGATTGCTTCTCCTCCCCTTCGGGGAGGTCGGGTGGGGCTCAAAGTGTTGCGATAGTGAGATGTAGTAGCGTTACGAATCGAACGCCTCGCCCCATGCCTATGGGGAGAGGTTGGGAGAGGGGCTTTAAATGTTGCGATAGCGAGAGGGAAGGTAACAAATGCGAGGACTGAAAAACGTTGCCGCAGGCAGTGCGAGGACCTGTTTGAGCGAAGCGAGTCCCGCAGCACAGTTTTTGAAGAGTCGGATTTGTTCTGACCGGAGCGTGCAACATGGTCTCTCTTGGTTTCTTCTCTCTGCCGAAACAGAGAGAAGAACATAAAGATTTTGAAAATAATAATATAACAATAATGATAAAGAACATCCTGTTACTAGGAAGCCTGCTGACAACCTTGTCAGCAATGGCAGACAACCGACCACATGACTGGGAGAACCAGCATGTGCTGCAGATCAATCGTGAACCGGCAAGTGCTTATTTCAAGCCGGAAAACAGCCTGTCGCTGAACGGCATGTGGAAATTCCACTGGACACAGACACCGGCAGAGCAGACCGGTGACTTTTACCTTCCCGACTACGACGACCGTTCGTGGGATGATTTCCAGGTGCCGGGTGACTGGGAGATGAACGGCTATGGCACGCCCATCTACAGCAGCAGCGGTTATACGTTTAAGATCAATCCCCCTTACGTGATGGGTGAGCCGAAGAAAACCTATACCGCCTACATCGAGCGTAACCCCACAGGTTGTTACCGCCGTACGTTCACGGTGTCTGACAGTTGGAAAGGCCAGGAGGTATATATCCGCTTCGGTGCTGTCAGCAGTGCTTTCTATGTGTGGGTCAACGGTAAGCAGGTAGGATACAGTCAGGGTAGCATGGAGCCTTCCACCTTCCGTCTGACACCTTTTCTGCAGGCGGGCACCAACCATATCGCCTTACAGGTGTTCAAATATTCCGACGGTTCTTATCTCGAGGACCAGGATATGTGGCGAATAGCAGGCATCCATCGTGATGTGATGTTATATGCCCTCCCGAAGATCCATATCTCCGACTTCGGCGTACGTACCTTGTTGGACGACCGCTTTGATGAGGCGCAGTTGGTGATCGATCCGAAGCTGACTGTCATCGGTGATCAGCGGGGAGAGGATTATCAAGTGGAGGCGATGCTCTACGACGCACAGGGACAACCGGTGCTGAACGATGTGCTCACGGCTGATGCAGCCACGATCCTTAACCTTGACCATAAGGCGGCGATCATGAACGACCGTAACCCGCAACGAGGATATCCCAAATGGGGATGGCTGTCAGCGACCGTGCGTAACCCACATCTGTGGAGTGCCGAGAAGCCCTATCTCTATCAGCTCACGCTGATGCTCCGTGATCCACAGGGAAAGATTATCCAAACCATCCGTACGAAGGTGGGCTTCCGTCAGTTGGCCATCAAGGATGGTGTGCTGCTGGTGAACGGTATTCCCACCCGTCTGCGGGGTGTCAACCGTCATGAGATGGATCCTTATACTGGTCATGTCATCAGTGAAGAACGGATGATCCAGGACCTGTTGTTGATGAAACGGGCGAATGTCAATGCGGTGCGCACCTGTCATTATCCGAATGCCGAGCGTTGGTATGAGTTGTGTGACTCCCTCGGTATGTATGTGATGGATGAGGTGGATTTGGAGGAGCACGGTCTGCGCGGCTTGCTGGCCAGTGACCCTTCCTGGGCTGCCGCCTGGATGGACCGCACCCAGCGGGCAGTGATCCGTGACCGTAACCATCCGTGTGTGATCTTCTGGAGCCTCGGCAATGAGGCAGGGTGGGGGTCGAACTTCGCCATGACGGCCGCATGGATCCATGAGTATGACCCTACCCGTTTTGTTCATTACGAAGGGGCACAGGGTCCTGATCACAATGATCCTTCGTATGTGGATGTCATCTCCCGTTTCTATCCCCGTACCCAGGATGAGTATCTGAATCCCGGCGTGAAGGATAATAACATGGAGCGTCCGGAGAATGCACGGTGGGAACGACTGCTGTCGATAGCGAAAGAGACAACGGATAACCGTCCGGTCCTTACCAGTGAGTATGCGCATGTGATGGGTAATGCCTTGGGCAACTTCCAGGAATACTGGGATGAGATATACAGTCATCCGCGTATGCTGGGCGGTTTCATCTGGGAGTGGGCCGATGAGGGTATCATCATCACGGATAAGCTGAACAAACGCTTCCCCTTCCTACCCGTGGGTTTGACGGCCTATGGCGGTGATTTTAAGGATGCACCCAACCTGAAGGCTTTCTGTATCAAGGGTGTGGTGAGCTCTACGCGTGAGACCACTCCGAAGTATGAGGAGGTGAAGGCGGTGTATGCTCCTATCGCCTTTATCCAGGAGGGAGGTAAGATCAAGGCTGTGCCGCGTGACCTTCATATATCCTTAGACGATTATGCCATCGAGACCGTGCAGAAAGACGGTTTTACAACGGTGACGGCCCGTCTGAAGAACAAGACACTATGGGCTGATGCCGGTTATGTGGTGGCTACCCGGCAGTTTGTCACCAACGACAACTGGTATAAGAACGTGTTGGGAAGTCTGAAAACCAAGACACAGAAACGTACAACCCTTGGTGAGGAACAACTGAAGCAGTTCTTCGCGATGGTACGTCCGCATTTCTTCCGTGCACCGACCGACAATGACAAGGGCTTCGGCAACTGGATTGCGAAGGACTGGAAGAACCAAGGACTGGATCAGATGTGTGACAGTGTGGTGACACCGCTGACGATCATCCGACAGTCTGACGGCTCCTTCAAAGGTCATTGTGTGATGGATTATAAAGCACTGAACGGGAAGATCCGTACGGAGTATCAGATGGTGCTATTGCCCGATGGAACCGTCGATTTTGAGGCTTCCTATACCCCTGAGGGACAGCTCCCGCCACTGCCGTGCATGGGTAACACCTTTGTCTTACCGAAGGAATACCAGCAGTTGGAATATTACGGTCGTGGACCATGGGATAACTACCCCGACCGGAAGGTGTCGTGCCCTGTGGGGAAGTATGTCAGCAAGGTGTCTGAGCAGTATTTCCACTATCCCCGTCCGCAGTACAGTGGCAACCATGAGGAGACAGCCTACGTGGAGTTGAAAAACAACAAGCGTCAGGGTTGGCGCATCCAGTGTGTGGAGAAACCGTTCTCCTTCACGGCAGTACCTTACAGTACCGAACAACTCTATGCCGCGGCGCATGATATGGAGTTGAAGGAAGAACCGAATGTCTTCCTGTCGATCGACTGTGCGGTATTGGGATTAGGCAACAGCAGTTGCGGTCCGGGTGTCCTCACGAAGTATGCCATCCCGCAGGAGCCCCACACCCTCCACATCCGCTTCGTACCGATTAAATAGTTTAGAGCTAAGAGTTTAGAGTTTAGAGTCTAGGGTTTAGAGTTTAGAGTTACCCCCTCTCCCATCCTCTCCCCATAGGCATGGGGCGAGGCGTCCGTAGCGTAACGCATCTTTCTCGACAATTCGCTGTCAACTAGTAGGGGCAGACTTCATGTCTGCCCGTTGTATGCGGGTAGGGATAAACCCTACCCCTACAAGTGTACAGGCTATCTACTCGTTTACTCGTCAACTCGTATAATAAGAAAGTTACGTCTCGCTCTATATTGTTGCCACCGCCTTCGGCGACGTAGCAACGAGCGAGCCATGACCGTTGGTTGCAATAGCGAGAGAGGCAGCAAAGAAATGCAAGGACTGAGTGCGGCGCCGAAGGCGGTGCGAGGACCTGTTTGAGCGCAGCGAGTCCCGCAGCACAGCACGAAGAGTTGGATTTCTTCTGCATCGGAGCGTGCAACGAGCTCTCTTTTTGGTTGCTTTTTCTCTCTCGGCAGAGAGAAAAAGAACATGGCGGTACAGAGAGAAGTAATAAAAGGTTGTGAGGGAACCTCACTTCTTCTTAAACAACAGGAAATCGTACTGCTTGACACCTTTCACATCGTTGTCCACAATACTGACCCCTTTGAGGATCAGCAGGAGAGAGTCATTACGGTAGGTCATCAGACGCTCCGGTTGCTGTAACAACAACGTGTCTTTTTTGACCAAATAACCGATAGGATATTTCATCACGGTAATGTCATCCGTGCTGATCGTAACCACCTGCCCATCAAATTCACAACGATAATGGTCTGTCGGTAACGCCCAACGGTACTCACCTACATCGAAAGGCTTATCCCACTCTATCCAGTGATCTTCCACCGTGGGCTCCGCGTCTTTTTCGTAATTAAAGTTATATTCCGACAACCTCCAGATGCCATATTGTTTCTCGAACTTTTTGTTTCCCATGTCTTTCCGAACATAACTGATGACGCTGCATGCCTCCCGGTAACGCTCGCACCTCACACTGTCTTGCCTGATGCTTTTGATGTCAATACTATCGTTGAGCATCCCGGTCTTCGGATCATTCAACTTCAGTT
>JAFZPF010000075.1 GCA_017550455.1 Prevotella sp. | reverse complement strand
GCGAAGATCATGAGATTATTTCTTTTACTTCTAACCCTATTCTGCTGTAGCTGTTCTGATGATGGACAGGCTGTAGCCGAAACACCGTCAAACGCAGGAGACATGAAGATAAACATCACTATCAATGGAAAGACTATGCCGGTCGTATTGGTTGACAACAGTGCCACGAAGCGACTGGTGGAATTGCTGAAGGAAGGTCCTATCACCTATGAGGCAGAGGATTATGGTGGTTTTGAGAAGGTCGGTGCCCTGGGGTTCTCGTTGCCTACGAGTAACACACAGATCACGACAGAGGCTGGCGATGTGATCCTTTACAGTGGTAATCATATCGTACTGTTCTATGGCAGTAACTCCTGGAGCTACACCCGTTTGGGACGCATCCAGTACAGTTCGCTGCAGGAGCTGAAGGATTTTCTCCATGCAGGAGAAGGTGATATTACCGTCAAGTTATCGGCAGAGAATACCACGGGTGTACGGTCCATGGCTTCTGACAGACATGATACCGACGACTATATCTCGCTGAACGGTCTCCATACGAAGAATCCCCGTAAAGGGATCTATATCAAGAACGGAAAGAAATATTTAAAGTAAACGATATGAAGAAACTTATTTTTGTCATGGCATTGGCAGGTGGTATCCTTGCCGGTTGTACGCAGAAGAAAAATAATCAAAACGATAATACAATGAAACAGTTAGAGATGACACAGGAATGGGATAAGGTTTTCCCGAAGAGTGAGAAGGTGAACCACCGAAAGGTGACGTTTACGACACAATATGGACTGACGCTGGCCGCTGATATGTACACACCGAAGGATGTTGCTGATGAGCATGCCAAGCTGGCTGCGATAGCCGTTAGCGGACCTTTCGGTGCCACGAAGGAGCAGTCAAGCGGGTTGTATGCCATGCGCATGGCAGAGCGTGGATTCGTCACCATCGCCTTTGACCCGTCGTTTACCGGCGAGAGCAGTGGAGAACCGCGTCGTACGGCATCACCCGATATCAATACGGAGGATTTTATGGCTGCCGTGGATTTCCTTTCACAGCAACCGAATGTGGACCCTGAGCGTATCGGTATCATCGGTATTTGCGGATGGGGTGGTATCGCCCTGAATGCCGCTGCCGCCGATACCCGTATCAAAGCCACGGTGGCTTCCACGATGTACGATATGACACGTGTCAGCGGCAATGGCTATTTCGATGCCGATGATCGTGAGGAGGCCCGTTACAACGCCCGTAAGGCAATGAGTGAACAACGACTGAAAGATCCTGCTGCCATGGCCGGCGGCGTGGTGAATCCCTTACCGGAGGATGCCCCGTGGTTTGTGAAAGACTATTATGATTACTATATCACCCGGCGGGGTTATCATGCACGCAGCGGTAACTCCAACGACGGTTGGCGTGTCATCGGCACCCAGGCTTTTGCCAATGCCCGTTTCCTCCGATATACCAACGAGATCCGCTCTGCCGTGATGGTGATGCATGGTGAGAAGGCTCACTCCCGTTATTTCGGTGAGGATGCCTATAAGTACATGGTGAACGGTAATCCGGCTGCCGGCATCAAACCGAATGCGCATCCGGAGAACAAACAACTGCTCATCATCCCTGGGGCTTCCCATACCGACCTCTATGACGGTGGCTTTACAGAACCGGAAGGAAAGGGTGTTTCCAAGAACCTCATTCCGTGGGGTAAACTGGAGGACTTCTTCAAGAAGGATCTTTAATCCCTTCGGGAAATTGAAAATTGAAAATGGATAATTATCAATTATCAATTATCCATTTTCAATTTGTTGCGAAGCAACACTCACTCCTCTTTCACGATCGGATACAACTCCAGAAACTCGCCCTGATGACACTTAGCGTCGTTGATGAGTGCTGCAAACTTCTCTCCAACAGTATCTATGTCGTGGAAGCCGGGCAGCCGCATATTACCGTTCAGATCGGTGGTGGTAGGTCCCGGATGAACGGAGAATATCTCCAGCGCTCTTCCTTGCTGTTGGAATTCCATCGCCATCACACCCATCATGGCATTCTGTGCGGCCTTGCTCGTAACGTAAGCCAAGGGATGCCAGTAAGGACTGATCTCAGAAGGCACCGTAATGTTGACGATCCTTCCGCCGTTTTTCTCCAGCAGAGGCATTAAGGATTGAGTGAGCATAAAGGTTCCGGTGAAATTAATGTCAATAGTCTTCCGGATGTCTTCAAGCTTGGTATGCTCACCATCTACGCTCATATCACCAGGGATTCCTGCGTTGTTTACCAAAAGGAAAAGGTCAGGATATTTCATACTTATCTCTTTAGCTGCTTTTTCTATAGTGTCGCTATCTGCCAGTTCGATATTCACCCATCCCCTTACATCAATACCTAACGATTTCAGTTCTCCAATAGCTTTCTCTGCACGTTCTTGATGACGTGCACCGATGATAACGCTCCATCCGGAGAGTCCGAGGTGTTTGGCAATACCAAATCCAATTCCTTTGTTGGCTCCTGTCACTAATACTGTCTTTTTCATTTGTATATGATAATTAGTTGTACAATAATTTCAATCTTAAAATAGG
>JAFZPF010000074.1 GCA_017550455.1 Prevotella sp. | reverse complement strand
GACATCTGGTAGATATAGTTCAGACGCAACTTCGTAGAGGTCCAGTCGTTGTACACCTCATCAGGTCCGAAACTACCATAGGGGCGCTTATCAGCTAAGAAATCATCGCTGCAACCTATAGTGCTTGCCATTCCCACAACCAGCAGGAAGGCTGCACCTATCTTATATATATATTCTCTTACTTTCATAATGCTGAATAATTTCTTTATACTCATTTCTTACTGTTTTTAGAACGTTACGTTGATACCCATGGTAATCTTGCGCACAACAGGATAGCTTCCGTATGAACCAGCGAAATTGTCCCAGTATTTACCAGGGATGGCATTGTAGAAGCTGAATGCGTTCTGTACGGTGGCATTGACACGGATATTGGCAAGGCCAATTTTCTGTACGAGATTCTTCGGAACGGTGAAGGCCAGAGTGATGTTACGCAGCATAATCTGTGCAGCAGACATACGCCAGAAGGTAGATGTCTGCGTGTTGATACTGTTCTTGTTGAAACCGAAGTTCGGCCAGCGACCGTCCCTGTTAGCCTTGACGATCAGGTTGCCACCGGCATCGTAGAGATCGCTGTAGATGAACATGTCATTCCACATGGTAGAGACATTCTGCTTCTCCAGATCACCGAAGTTCTCTCCGCGGAGACTACCTGGTACTGTCGTATAAGCACCCCAGTCGGCAGTGATTGTCGCATTCAGAGAGAGTGACTTGTATACGAAGTTGATGTTCAGGTTGCTCTTATAAGGATTGCTGGCGCGCTTAGAGATACATACAGCATCCTCAGTGCCGTTGATGACACCGTCGGGAGCAGTATACTCACCATTCTCATCCTTCGGTCCGCGTACATCCTCATAGATCAGCATACCCGGATGCACCTGACCTTGCGTCAAACCTAAATAGTTGGTGATATGATATTTCTGGAAGTACTCCTCAATCTCCTGATAACTGCGGAACATACCCATGCAGGAGAGTCCCCACAAACCACGGTCTGTACGCTCGTCTTTCACAACAGAGGTCCAAGTAGTACGTGCGGGATCGTCGAAATAGTACTTACGTACACGGTTGTCGTCGTAGCCGAAACCATAGCGCAGCGACAGATAGGTATCTTTGTTGAAACGCTGGCGCCAACCGATGATGGCCTCAAATCCGAACATATCCATCTCACTATAGTTCTCAGGAGCAGCGTAGATACCTACAGTACCCGGCAGGTTGATACCACCTGGGTAGGCAAACATCTCGCGACCCATATCATAGTAACCGTCAACACCTATAGACAGACGACCGTCGAGCATGCGCAGGTCGATACCGACATTGGTCTTGTAGGTCTTATCCCAGTGCAGGTCAGGGTTGGTACCCGACTTCTCCGGCAACTTGAACGAACGGGCAGTCACGATGTTCGGGTTCGTTCCGAAGATAGCACCGCCATACTGTACATAATCGTAGAGCTGGAGCCATCGCCAAGCATCCACATTGTCACGACCCATGAAACCGAAGGATGCACGGATCTTCAGGAAGTCGATCTTCCACTTCTCCTTCGGGAACCAACTCTCCTCTGAGAGAACCCATCCTGCAGAGAAGCTCGGGAACATTCCCCAGTAGTTCTCAGGCGAGAACTTAGCGGCAGATGCCTGTGAACGAACCAGTGCCTCAAAGAGGTATTTGTCGGCATAAGCGTAGTTGAAACGACCGATGTATGACATGTTAGCGCCCTCTGAACGTCCCCATTCAGCTGTGATCTCCGCATCGTCGGCAAGAGAGTTCGACTGTCCGTCGGTGAAGGCCAATGGGTGTGTACCCTTGACATAACTGTTCTCGCTCCAGCTCTCTCCACGCTCGATAGAGAAAGTACCGCTGACATCATGCTTACCGAACTTACGACCGTACATCAACATGAAACTGAGCTGATAGCTGTCGGCACGACTCATATCACGGCTGATGTAAGAATCCTGTCCGCTGTTGAGCACACGTTTCTCGAGATTCTCGAAAGCTGTGTAGCGGAAACCTTCGAGGGTTACCTCATCGTAATCCACCTCCGGATCGTTGTCAATAATCATGTTAGGATCTGTGATATACAGGTGTTTTCCCGATCCACCACGGTTGATCACACGATATACCGTATTCTCCATACGTACGCGGTTGTCTTTCGAGTTGCTGATATTCTTAGAGTAGGTCAGTTTGGCATGCAGACCTTTCAACGGCTCCCAGAATCCTAAGTCGAACTCCAACGTACCTTGGATAGACATGTTGTTGGCTGTCTGCTCACGGTTATTACGGGTCATCAACAAACTCTTGTAGTTGTAGTAGTTGGTGTTAGAGGGGTTGTTCTCCATACCAGAGTTGTAGATGGGATAACCATTGATATTATCCGGCACGTATGGAGGATTCCTCAGCAACGTAGAATAATCCTGCTCACCAGTACCCTCATGCGAGTTACGGGTAGAATAGTCTCCTGATACAGAGATGGTCGCCTTCACGAACTTAGATACGTTAGCGGTCAGACCGGCACGATAGTTCCAACGGTCGTAGTCGAGCTTTCCTAAGTTACCATCCTGTGTATAGAAGCTCAATCCGGCAAAATAAGCCGCTTTCTCAGTACCACCATTCAGGTTGATGCTATGACGCTGTGTGAGTGAAGAACTCCAGTACTGATCCAGCAGATTATAATTGGTATTCTTCATGGCCTCGAGCTCATCAGCCTGGAAGTAATCCTTCAGCAAGTCGTCGGTCTTATTGTTTTGCAGGGAGTTGGCATAGCGGGCAGCATTATAGATACGGCCGTAATCATAACCTCCCAGCATCTTGGCATGCTTGATAGCATCGGTATAACCGAGCTGTGTCTGGTAAGAGATACGTGGGGTACCTAAGCGTCCGCGCTTGGTCTTCACGAGGATTACACCGTAAGCACCATAGGCACCGTAAACGGCAGCAGCAGCATCTTTCAATACGGTGATGCTCTCCACCTCATCCACATCGAGGTTGTTGAACTCCTCTTCACCCTTCTCATAATCCTGATAGATAAAGTCATCGATCACGAAAAGCGGTGTCGGACTGTTGTTACCACCGATAGCATTACCACCGGCATCTGATCCTGTAGGCACCAAAGCCACGGCATCACGAGCCTGACGGATAGTGATGGTAGCGTTCTCACCCGGACGACCGGTAGATGGCATGCTCACATGTACAGAGGGTGACAAACCGATGAGGGCCTCAGACAGGCTACTTACCGCCAAGTCTTTGATCTCCTCCGGGTCGATCACCTCGATAGATCCCGTCACGTTCTTCTGCTTCAAGGCACCGTAACCTACTACCACCACGTCGTCGAGGCTGTTCTCATCCTCTTTCAATACAACGCGCTTGGCATTGGCTGCAGAGACAGTCTGGGTGACATATCCGATAAAACTGATCTTAATCTTTGTTCCCGCAGGCACTTTGATGGAGAAGTTTCCATCCATATCTGAGATAGTACCGTTCTTGGGGTTATTGGCAGCAGCGACAGTAGCACCGATGATCGGCTCTCCCTGATCGTCTACCACGGTACCTGTTACGGTCTGTGTTTGCTGTGCATAGATGGGTGTAAAACCTACTAACATACACAGTAACAAACTTATAATCGTTATTCTTTTCATCTTCTGTTATTCAATTAGTTAGTAGTTGATTTACTGTAACCAGCGCGGGTCACCGCCTTCATTGGCAATAATCTGATATTCACCAGGTTTGAAATTAACACCACCATTGGGCTTCGTCAGGTCAAGGCTCTGCAGCACATCACCCTGGAACTGCGGATCGTAGTCCATGGCAAACGGCGTTCCAGAGTCATCTTTCTGCTGCATATCCTGAGTGTCTATCGAAGTGATACCCCACCAGAAGTTAAAACGGAAGGTTTTGTTTCCACCCCAGCGCGGCAACTGGCGCACGCTATTGATATCATAGAAGATGGAGTGATCGATAGTGAGCCTCTGTCCCACAGCACTGAGGTTGTTGACAAACTTCTGTTTTGTGAAGCACTTACTCAGCGTACATCTGCTGATAGTGAATGTCTGACTGTACATATCCGGTGTCAGATTTCCGAATACCTTCTCCGGGTTCGCATTTGAACTGTTGGAGTAACGCAGGAAATAAGCACTACCATTATCTTCAATGTTATAGATGGTACTGTTGGTCAATGAGACATTCTTGATCAGACGACCTTTACTCTGCATACAGATAAAACCGATATTGGAAGTGTTTCGCATCTGACAGATACAATCGTCGATAACCAGATACCAGTAAGCACAGGTAACACCATTGTCATAAAGCAATCCTCTGTAAATATCCTTAAACCAGCAATGACTGATATAGAGTGGATCTTGAACGATATAGATACCTTTAATTGTACCTACGTCCTTACGATAGTAACCGAGGTTCTCACTCAATATCTCATCGGGCAGGTTGTTCACACTCATACCTACCACACTATTGGCTGTAGACTCAGCACAATCGAAGTTGATATACTTCACCTTCAGTCCGGAATAGCTGCAGATAGTACCCTTACCGACCATACGTACGATAGGACGATAGATCTTGTCACCACGGAACGTCAGCTTATGACCACCAAAGTCGAGCGTATCGCTGATAGTGTACTCGCCGTTAGCCTCCAGGTCGATAGCTACTTCTTCGGTAGTTACAGGAATCTGTGGCTCAATCGTCTTCCACACCTCAGCGATGTCTGATCCACTGGGGATGGTAGCCACGGAAGGCACCAGAGTGGAGAACTCGAATGTCTTGATGTCGGGTGCATCCTTGTTGCCATTGTCTGCATCGCCGATCACGCGGAGATCGAAAGTGTACTTCGAGTCTTCCGTCACAGGAACAGTGACACTACTACCGTCGATCAATTTCTTGTCGAAGTCAGCCACAACCTGTGGGTTTGCTGGATCATCTACATTGATAAAGGTCACCTCATAGTTGGAAGCGCCATATACCAACGGCCAAGAGATTTTGGCTGAGGTACCGTCGGTGCTCACTACGAAGGATGCGGAATCAGGGTTGGCGAGCTGCTGATTATGCACACCGGAGTCAAATCCGTTGGGCGACTCATACCCTTCAGCACATCCAATGATGAGGAAAGCACTGGCTAACAACCATAGGAAAGAGACCTTCTTCATTAAAAAGGAAGTTTTTTTCATAATTGTTTTGGTTTTATAAATTAAAGATTAGGTTCTCAAGTTATACAATTGTAAAAAATACATTGGCAAAGATACATAATTTTTTTTAAAATTAGGGTGGAAAATTTAATAAAATAGTGGTTTTTTCTTTCAATCCTTTAAAAAAGTTTCCCTTTTGCGGCCAAAGTATCATAATTATTGTTAAGATTTTGCCAATTTACCTTCTTTTTCGTGGGGATGCCGTTAATATATTTCTCAATGTTCGTATAACCGTCGCCATTAAGATCGCCGTTGGCATCAGCAGGATCATGGGGGTTTAAGCCGTTCTGTTTCTCCCACTCATCAGGCATACCGTCACCATCGGAATCCTTCCATGGCTTCCACGATTTATACACAGGATATCCTCCCATCTGACGGGGATCGGTGATGATACCCATCTTATAACTGTCTTTGGGCAGATGACGGTGACGGAAGTGCCCCTCCTCGTTTTGTGAGTCTTGATGTAGTCCACTCATGTCACCGTAAGGATGATCCTTCACCTTTTGTTCATAGTCTTTCACATAATAGGGTATGCCCGTACGAACCTCATTGATAATCCGCTCATCCACCACATCACGGCAGGGGATGGTGGCTCCCACATGCTGTAAGACCCATTCAAAGACTTTTTCCGACTCCATGATCTTGAGAGGAGCCATCTCAAAAGGTTCATCAAAGCGCATCATAGCCATATCCTCCGGAGTGCCCACATACCTGTCTTTGTCGATCAGCTGTATTCCTCCATTCCAATTGTCACGGGTAACAGCCTCGTTACCTTCCACGATATTACCCGTGGCATAGACTCTTCCGAACTGTCGCCATGGGAACAGTTTACCACTGCGCCCCTCCGGACATACGATGCGGTATCTCACGGGATCGTCTTTCGGCGTGACCGGCCCGGGTTTATAATAGTTGTTGATAAAGTTACACATCATCGTATAGTCACCACCGTCGGCAGTCCTGTTCAGCCAGTTGAAGACGACATTATTGACGAAGTTGAACACACCGCCCATTCCGATACTGGGATTACGTCCGGTATTCGAGGCCCACAGATTACGCATAAAGGTGGTGTTCTCCCCACCGATCGTTGACCCGAAGGCATGATTGAAGTTGTCGAGGGCCTTGGCAGAGATGGTATTCTGAATGGTGACATTCACCGTAGGCAGCTTCTTCGCTTCCTTCCCGTCGTTCGAGTTGAACATATGACGATAGAAAGAGATATTCTCATCCAATCCCCACTCACATGAACAGTGGTCGATCATGATATTTCCCACCGGGTTGCCTCCGAAGGCATCGTCACGGCTCAATGCGGATGTCTTTCCCCGACGGAAACGCATGTGACGAACGATGACATCATGCGTGTTGATATTGAAAGTCTCTCCCGCTATCGTGATTCCCTCACCAGGAGCCGTCTGCCCGGCAATAGTGATATAAGGAGCGCGGACAGTGACAGGGGATTTCAGCCAGATAATGCCGGAGACATTGAACACGACAATACGGGCACCACCCTGCTCACAAGCCCAACGGAAAGAGCCCGGACCGGAGTCATCCAGGGTGGTCACTGTCAATACCTTGCCGCCACGGCCTCCGAAAGTGTACATTCCTCCACCCTCGGCACCCGGAAAGGCTGGAATCTTTGCCTGGCGAAGATCATAAGGTTTTGAAGCCCAGGGTACGTACGGCCGTCCCTCTTTAGCTTCTTTCACCACAATCTTAAAAGCCTCTGCCCACACGGAATCACGTTGAAGCCTGTCGAACCGTGCCGAAGAAGCCGCCTGACGCATCGCTTCCTCAGAAATCTGCGGGTACTGAGCATAGATGTTGACAGATACTGCAACTATCCAAAACAACAATAATCTCTTCATAATCAATGATTTATTATCGATAAAAATATATTTGACTTACTTTCAGTTCTTGATAATCTTCACACTGTGAGTCTTCCCTTCGGCATCCGTCACCTTCATCACATACACCTCATGGGACCTGAGTGAAGATGCTTTTTTCCCGTCAAGGGTGAAGAACTCTCTTTTCACCACCTGCATATTCTCCTCACTCCATACGGGTTGAATGGCTGTGGTGGCATCCGCGGTGACAGCCACGCCGAAACGCTGAGTGAAGGTGGTCTCACCATCGTTGACAGTCACCTCACAATAGCCAACGCAACCTGTCTCTGATGCTTTTACTTTCAGCGTTTCTCCCTCAATGCTTGCATTGAAGTGATTTTCCAGCCAGTCTACCGTATAAGTCGGCGTAACACTTTTGCCGTTCTGTCCGTAGAAGCCGGCGAAGTAGGGCTTCAGGTCCATGCTGCCCTGACCATTAGGCTCGATTGTCATATAAGGATGTGCCATGAACTCTAAGTAGTCTTCTAACAGCGTCCAACCATCGTTATTGGGGTCATCGTTCTGGTTGGCCACATTGGGATTGCTACCGATGCACTGCTCATACCAGTCGGGCATACCGTCCTGGTCGGTGTCGAAGTCGGCGGCGCGGTGCTCCTCGGGATAATTCTCCCAGCCCTTGCCTGCTGCATGTTCGGTGATGTCCTCCTCGGTGTCAATCTCGCCCTTGATGCCCGACTTCGAGCCTACGTAGGTGTAGGTGCCGTCGAGGGTTTCACGGACGTTGCGCTGGTGTTGCTCGTCGCGCATAGGCATGGTGGCACCGCTATAGCTGGTCACTATCTTCATGGCATCCTTGGCCGTGTGGATGGTGGCGTATGAGGGGAAGAGTGGTTCGCT
>JAFZPF010000010.1 GCA_017550455.1 Prevotella sp. | reverse complement strand
GGCTGGCGTCCTACGGCAACCATCCTGAAGGATTCGTTCTTAGACGACCTGATGGTAACAGCATCTATCGGTAGCATCAGCCAGGACCTCGACATCATGGATGACGATAACGACGGCTACTACCTCTATAAGATGGTGATGCAGCAAGGTGGCTGGTACAGCTGGGGTGACAATGGTGGTCTCGCAGCTACTGAGTTCCAGCGTAGTTACAACTACGATATGACCTTCATCAAGCGTAAGGAGTTCTCTATCGGCCTTCGCGGTTCAATGCTGAATAAGTTCATTACCTTCGACTTCAACTTCTTCACGAATACCATGGACGGTGGACTGGCACAGACAGAGTCGCTTTATCCTAACTACTTCCGTCAGTATGGATACCCCTCTTCGTCTATCATTCCTTACGTCAACTACAATATTGACAAGCGCACGGGTATAGACTTCAGCGTTTACTTCAACAAGAAGTTTGGTGAGGTTGACCTGACCCTCGGCGTCAGTGGTATGTGGTACAAGAGCACTGCTGACAAACGTGACGAGAATATTGAATTTGCCTATCTTTCAGCTGTGGGTAAACCACTCAACGGCCTCTGGGGTCTTGAGAGCGACGGATTATTCCAGTCACAGGCAGAGATCGATGCTGCTGCCCGCCAGACATTCGGTGATGTGAGACCGGGTGACATCCGCTACAAAGATCAGAACAATGACGGAAAGATTGATGATAACGACCGTGTATGCCTCGGACGTTGGGATTCTCCTTTCATGAGCGGTATCAACTTCACTGCAAAGTGGAAGAACCTTACCTTCTTCGTCTTAGGCAACCTCTATATGGGTGGTTATGGCATGAAGGATAATTCTTACTACTGGATGCCGGGAACAAGCAAATATTCAGAGATTGCCCGTGAGTGCTGGACACCTGAGAATACCGGTGCCGCATATCCTCGTCTGACGACCACCAACGGTGTCAACAACTATCGTGCCTCTGATTTCTGGATGTACAAGAACGACCGTTTCAACCTCCGCAAGGTTCAGTTCACCTACAGCATGTCCGAGGACGTGTTCGAGAGTTCTTTCCTGAAGTTTGTTAAGGGTCTCGATGTCTTTGTCGGTGGCAACAACCTGCTGATGATTGCCAAGGAGCGCAAGCACCTGGAGATGAATGTAGGTAGTGCACCTCAGACTCGTTACTATAACATTGGTTTCAAGGCTACGTTCTAAACAGTGTAAATTTCTAAAATGATAATACTATTATGAGAAAGATATATAAATTTGCAGTTGTTTCGCTGGTAGCAACATTTATGCTATCATTGACAAGCTGTGACGATTTGTTTGATCCGGCTTTGGAAAACCATAAGGTACCTGCTGAGCTGGAGGATATGCCGACTTGGGCTACCGGCTTGCTCGGTCATGCCTATATTGGTATCCCCTTCGGTTCTGGTGCTACCGACTGGAAATGGACAGAGGTAGCCACCGATGATGCAGTATCCAACGATGTGGATAACGATTACCGCAGCATGGCCGCCGGTTCATGGCGTGCAGACAGAAATCCCGTGGAGACATGGCGTTATCTACGTGGTTCATGGCAGTACATCAACCAGTTCATTGAGGTTGCTCCGAAAATCGTATGGGCAAAGGATGAGGCTGGAGAACCTTTAAAGTTAATCTGTGATCTCTATACAAAGCGTTTCCTGGGCGATGCTTACGGTATGCGTGCCCTTTATATGCTCCACTTGCTGAAGTCTCATGCAGGATGGGGTGAGGATGGCCAACTGCTGGGTATTCCTATCCTGACGGAGTCTGAGTCATCTGACGACTCTTTCGACAGCTTCAACAAGCCTCGTAATACTTTCAAGGAGTGTATTGACTTGATCAATGCCGACGTTGAGAAAGCTATTGAGATGCTTCCAGAGGATTATTTTGAAATTCCCAAGGAAGGCACAGATAACGACGTTCCTGCCAAGTACCGTAGCATGGGTGCTAAGAAAGACGACTTCAACCGTGTATTCGGTGATCATGCCAAAGGTCGTATGAGTGCTCGTATTGCCAGAGCGGTACGTGCTCAGGCTGCTCTTTTGGCTGCCAGCCCCGCTTATAGTGAGGGTTCCGGTGTAAAATGGGATCAAGCTGCCAACCTCTTGGGCGAAGTGCTGATCAAGGCTTGGGGTAGTAACCCTGTTACCCGTCTCGATCCTAACGGCAACAAGTGGTACACTGACTACAATGGCTGGGGTAGCCGCACCGCAGGCTCTAATCCCGACGAGATTCTCTGGCGTTCCAACCGTGGAACATCTTCCAACATGGAGGCCGACATGTTCCCGCCGACACTCTTCGGCAAAGGCCGTGTGAACCCCTCTCAGAACCTTGTTGACGCCTTCCCGATGGCTAACGGTCTGCCTATCACCGATCCTAATAGTGGATATGATCCGCAGAATCCATACGCCAACCGTGACCCGCGTCTTGACCTCTATATCATCCATAACGGTTCTCAATTCAAGGGTACTAACATCGTAACAGCTATTGATGGTACTGACAACAACGCCATGAACAGATTCGACGGTCAGTCAACACGTACAGGCTACTATCTCAAGAAACTGTTGGTGGAGGATGTAAACTGTAATCCCAGTTCAACGGTTGGTCAGACACATATCAATGCCTGGATCCGTTATACAGAGATCTTCCTCGACTATGCTGAGGCAGCTAACGAGGCTTGGGGTCCGAAGAATGGTGGCGCCAACGGCTTCTCTGCATACGATGTGATCAAAGCTATCCGTCAGCGTGCAGGCTTAAGCGGTAACGATGTCTATCTGGAAACATGTGCCGGCGACAAGGCTAAGATGCGTGAGCTCATCCGTAATGAGCGTCGTATAGAGCTTTGCTTCGAGGGCTTCCGTTTCTGGGATCTCCGTCGCTGGAAGGTTGATCTGAGCAAGCTCAATGAGACTGTGAAAGGTATGCAGATCCAGAACAACCAGTATAAAGTGGTGGACGTGGAGACCCGCAACTATTCCGACTATATGTACTATGGTCCCGTACCTTACAGCGAAATGTTGAAATTCGATGCACTGATCCAAAACAAGGGATGGGGTAAATAATAATCATGTAAAATTCAATAAAGACTATGAATAAGAAATTAATATATCTCTTAAGTGTAATGGCAATCATACTCTTTGCTGCCTGTGAGAACGGAGACTGGGAGTTTCCTGACTATGATCACAGTGCTGTGTATTTTGCCAAGCAGTCCCCCATCCGTACCATCACCCTTGGTGAGGAGAATCCCAATGTCACAGACAACACCCTGGATAATCTGCATCAGTGTCAGATCATAGCTACCATTGGTGGTGTCTATGAAAACAACAAGGATGTGAAAATTGATATTAAGGTGGACAATTCTATTTGCACTGGCTTTATGTTTAAAGACAGTACCGAGATGGTGCCTATGCCTACCACTCACTACACACTGAGCAGCAATCAGATTATTATATCAAAAGGAAAGGTGCTCGGCGGTGTTACCGTACAGCTTACCGATGCCTTCTTTGCAGATCCCCTTTCTACCAAGCTTCATTATGTCATTCCAGTTGTAATGACACATGTAGAAGGAGCCGACAGCATTCTCGAGGGAAAGGTTCAGGACGGTGTTTCTGCTCCCCAGCGCCTGAAGGCTGACGACTGGTCTGTTCTGCCTAAGGACTATGTGCTCTATGCTGTGAAGTACGTCAACCCTTATCAGTCAAACTATCTGCGTCGCGGTGTGGATGTTTACAGTGGTGCCAAGACCGGAACAGTAAGACGCCATGAAGCATATGTTGAGAAAGATGAAGTGCTCCTGAATCAGTTCAGCACCCTCGGACTCAATGTACTGGAATGGAATCGTGTTACTAAGAATCAAGCCGGTGACAATATCGACAGCCGTCTGAAGCTCACTTTCAGCGGTGATGGCAATTGCACCATTACTTCTAATTCCAGTGAGGTGACTGCCTCCGGTAGTGGTAAGTTCGTTTCTAAGGGCGACAAGAACAGTTGGGGTGGCGTTGACCGTGACGTACTCTATCTGGACTATACGCTTAAGTACGATGGAATCAATTGTGCCACTAAGGACACACTCGTTGTCCGTGACCGTGGTGTAGCTCCTGACTATTTCAATGTCATAGCTAAATAATCAAGTGTCAGATTTGTAAATTGAAGAAAGATATGAAACATACAAATAAGATATTAGGTACCATGCTGTTGGCTGCGCTTGTCACTACCTCGTGTGTTGACGATGAGAGGCTGCAGTATGCCTTCGAGAAACCCGCATCCATTGCCGGTTACGAGTATCTCGCTGACTATGATGCATTGAAGACGTATGTCAACCGCACAGCATCGCCCAACTTCAAGTTGGGTGGTGCCTTGGCAGCAAGCGATTACAATGCTGACGGACTGGTGACACGTCTGGCTAACTCCAACTTCGATGAAGTAGTTGCCGGTAATGCCATGAAGATGGCTTCCTGTGTAGGCGAAAAGGGAGAGATGGACTTCGGTACCGTCGAAACTTTCGTTTCCAAAGCTACTGAGAATGGCCTGAACGTTTACGGCCATACCTTGGCATGGCACGCTCAGCAACCTAAGAAGTGGCTGGAGCGATTAATCAAAGACAAGGAATTGGATATCGACCCCGATGCCAAGATTTGGAAGGATGACTATTTCATTGATTACACGACGTATTCAAGTTTCCCATTCTATAACATGGGGTATGCACCTGATTTCTCTGCCGAAGAAGGTTTGATAAGCCTGAGTGATGCTGGCTGGTATCAGTACTTTGCTGCTGACCAGATGGGTTTGCCCGAAGGTCAGAAGTATAAGATTACTGTTACCTATAAAAGTCCTGTTGATGCTACAGTGAAGTGTATCCTTCGTTGGGACTGGGGTGATGGTGCTATGGAAGGTAATCTCAATCTCCCGGCTACCGATGAATGGCAAGAGGCAGAGATTGAGTACGGTCAACCTCTTGGTGCTTCTGGCGGCTTTGTCGTCTTCCAGTTATCAGGCTTGCAAAATCAACGCATTTGCTTTAAGAACCTGAAAGCTTTTCATTCTGAGAGCCCCGCTGTCGAGGTAGAGCAGGAAGTCGGCGTTCAGACCTATACCGATGGTCCGTTCCCATTCTATGCCATGGGCTGCGAGCCTCCTGTGATCAACAAAGCCATCCACTTCGAGCCCACAGGCGGCTGGAGCCAGTTCTTCTGCTTCCCAGGTATCAATAATCTCGGAGAGGGCGACTATGTCGTTTACCTCGACCTTCAGTCCAACAAGGATGCCGGTGGCTTACAGCTTACCATGCAGAACGGCTGGAGCCCCGAATCACAGAACGTGTCCGTTGGCTTGACCGTAAAGGCTGGCCGCCAGAACTACCGTCTCCAGTTCCCCGGTCTTGAGGGAGGTAACTACGACTGTATCCTGAAGCCGCAGACGGCAGATGCTACACTCGACCTCTATTCTGTCACCGTTTGCAAGGTTGTCAAAATGAACTCTATTCCTCTGACAGATGAGGAGAAGAAGGATACCCTCACATGGGCTATGGAACAGTGGATCAGTGGTATGATGAAAGCCTGCGACGGCAAGGTGAAGGCTTGGGATGTTGTCAACGAGGCAATCTCAGGAGGTAATCCTGATGCCGAGGGTGTCTATGCCCTGCAGCATGCCGATCCCGCCGGCAGCCCCAACGACTTCTTCTGGCAGGATTACCTTGGTGATCTCGATTATGTACGTACAGCCGTACGCCTTGCTCGTCAATATGGCGGTAACGACCTGAAGCTCTTCGTAAATGACTATAACCTCGAGAGCGACTGGGACAACAACGGTAAGCTGCGCAGTCTCATCAAGTGGATTGAGCGCTGGGAGTCCGACGGTGTTACGAAGATCGATGGTATCGGTACACAGATGCATATCTCTTGCAGCCTCAACCCGAATACTTTGAAGAGCCGCAAGGAGCATATCACCAAGATGTTTGAAATGATGCGTGATTCCAAGAAACTGGTTCGCGTCAGTGAGCTCGACATGGGTCTTGACGATGCTAACGGTAACCCCGTGAAGACATCTGAGATGACCGAGGAGATGCACAAGGCAATGGCTGAACACTACAAGTTCGTCGTTTCAGAGTACCTGCGCATTATCCCTGCTGCTCAGCAATGGGGTATCTGCCAGTGGTGTATCACTGATTCTCCGGCAAGCAGCGGCTGGCGTGCTGACACACCTACCGGTCTTTGGGATCTGAACTACAACCGCAAGCATACCTATGCTGGATTTGCTGATGGTCTGAGCAGTAAATAAGCAATTACTTCTTTAGGTATTTAAAGCTATACATGTGAAGAGGATGTGTCTTTTTTGACACACCCTCTTTTTGTTATCTATTTAAAAGTATATGAAACATTGGAGATGCTTACTTTAGATAAAACTATGTATCTTTGCGTCAGACTCCGGGAATGCATACCATGCTGATTTCAGGAGTAGGGAACTAAAATGAATAGAAATTAACAATAAACAAACGATAAGAATGAAAAAGATTTTGGTAATGACCCTTTTAATGTCGGCACTGCCAGCATTACACATGCAGGCAGCCGTAGATCCTGACTTTTACATTTTCTTGTGTTTCGGACAGTCAAACATGGAAGGTGCCGCACAACCGGAGGCTGAGGATATCCAAAGCCCGGGACCACGGTTCCTGCTCATGCCTGCTGTCGATGATCCTCAGAGAGGCCGTAAGATGGGTGAGTGGTGCGAAGCATCTGCTCCCTTGTGCCGTCCCAATACCGGTCTTACACCTGCTGACTGGTTCGGACGCTCAATGATAGAGACGCTTCCAAAAAATATCCGTGTAGGTGTTATCCATGTGGCTATCGGCGGCATTGCCATACAAGGTTTCTTGCCTGACAGTATCAAGAACTACGTCAAGACAGCACCCGCCTGGATGAAACCGATGCTCGCCGCCTACGACAACAATCCCTATGAACGACTGATTACGTTGGCAAAAAAGGCACAGAAAGACGGTGTCATCAAAGGTGTGCTGATGCATCAGGGTGAGACGAACACCGGTGATCCGAGATGGGCAGGCATGGTGCAGCAGGTGTACGATCATATGCTCGGCGACCTTCAGCTGAAGCCCGAGGAAGTGCCTTTGCTGGTTGGAGAGGTAGTACAGGCTAACGGTGAGGGTGTCTGTATCGGATGTAACAAACAGATCAACGACCTGCCCAAGACCTTACACACCTCACATGTCATCTCTTCTACCGGTTGTACCAACGGTCCCGACAAACTTCATTTCGATGCTGCTGGGTATCGGGAGCTGGGGCGCCGCTATGGTGAGAAGATGCTCCATCTCTTAGGTTATCAGGTACGTTCTCCCTTTACCGTTCCTGATGATGCCATAACGGCAGAGACCACCATCCCCGGTAACACCTTCCCGAAAATCGACAAAGAACGTCGTGCCTATTTCCGTGTGAATGCACCTACAGCAAGCCGGGTACAGGTGGATATCTGTAATAAGAAATATGATATGCGTCGTGATGAACAAGGTGTCTGGTGTGCTGTCACCGACCCGTTAGTGGTGGGCT
>JAFZPF010000073.1 GCA_017550455.1 Prevotella sp. | reverse complement strand
GCCGACTGGGGCATCACGGGTATTCCACGTTTCATCATGATCGACAAGGATGGCAATATCTTCTCTGCTGATGCATCAAGACCATCGAATGAAGAGACTGCCAAAATCATTGAAGAACAGACGAAATAGTTCATAGTTCACAGTTCATAGTTCACAGTGTAAAGTGTAGAGTGTAGAGTTATGATTACTCTCGGGGACTGGCTCTGATATGTGCCCGCCCGGAGATTACTCTAAAACCTTGACTAAAATAAAAGAAAGATATGGCACAGATGGAAGAACAAAACCTGATCTCTTGGCTGATATGCAAGCAGATGATTGGTACGATAACGGAAGAAGAACAGCAGGTTCTCTCCGCATGGCGTAAGGAGAACGAACATAATGAGGCAGCTTTTCAGCGGCTGATGGAAACTGACCGTCAGGCTTTGGAGTATCGCCGCAGTAAGTTAACCGACTACGATCGTCCGCTCAACGACATGAAGCGAAGACTCGGTTTGGACGAGTCCGTCACAGAAGAGCCACGCGCTCACAGTGTCATGATCTATAAACTGATTTCTGCCGCTGCCGTCGTATTGTTACTCTTTGGTGCTGCCTACTATTGGAGACATGCTCAGCCAAAACCACAAATAGAACAACAGACGATTGTTGCCAAGACAGATATCACTCCGGGAACCACCCAAGCTATCTTGTCTCTTGACAATGGTAAACAGGTGCAGTTGGGTGCCGACGACTATCAGAACACCAAAGCTATCGCTGAGGTTACCAAGGGTGAGGATATTGAGTTTAAGAACCTCACTACCCCGCGTGGCGGTGAGTTTAAGGTAGTGCTCGAAGACGGTACGGAGGTATGGCTGAATGCTGACAGCCGACTGCGCTATCCCGAGATCTTCGAAGGTAATGAGCGCCGTGTGGAGGTGACCGGCGAGGCTTACTTCAAGGTAGCTAAGAATGTTGAGAAACCTTTCTATGTGGTAAGTGGCGGACAGGAGGTGCGTGTCTATGGCACGCAGTTCAATGTCCATGCCTACGATGATGAGGCAACCATCTTCACTACTTTGGTAGAAGGAAGTATCTCATTGCGTCCCATCCACGGCAACAAGAGTGAACTGATGTTGACCCCCGGCAAGCAGGCGCTGTTCAACAAAGACGATGCTTCTGCCAGCGTACGGAAAGTGGACACCGAGGTAGTGACCAGTTGGCGCAGTGGTGTCTTTGTTTTCGAAGACCAGAATTTAGAGCAGATCATGCGCACACTGAGTCGTTGGTATGACTTCGAATATGAGTTTGCCGATAATAAGGTAGCCTCAACGGTCTTCATGGGTAGTATTCCTCGTTACGGCAGTTTCGCAGAGGTAGTGGAGATCTTTAAGAAAATGGGAGGTATCCAGCTACACCAGCGTGGTCGCAGGGTGGTGATATCATCGAAATAGTTTAGGGTTTAGAGTTTAGAGTAAATTAATTAGATAATTATTATAACCAATAATATATTATATGAAAAAATTACAAATCCTTTTGACGCTCGTGGCTGTGATGCTGCTGACATCCCTGTCAGTCTCTGCACAGACCTACGATGTAGATTACAAAAATCTTCCTATCGAGCAGGTAATCAAAGACCTGCGCAAACAGACTGGACATCAGTTTGTTTACAAGAAAGAAGTATTGCAAGGAATACCTAACGTGACCTGTACTTACAAAAATGCTACTTTGGAACAGATTCTGAACCGTATCTTCCTGGGAACGACTGTCGACTTTGACATCGTGAAGGGTACAGTGGTATTGAAGAAAGCTGCTCCCAACCAGCCGTATTTCAAGAAGAACATCACCGGTATGATCACTGATGAGAATGAACAACCATTACCCGGTGTTACCGTCATGCTGAAGGGAACCACTTCTGGTGCGTCCACGGATATCGATGGACAGTTCTCTATCATTACAGAAGGCAAAGAACCTGTGCTGGAGATCTCTTACGTGGGTATGAAGAGCAAGACCGTGAAGGTGTCTCCCAAAGAGCCATTCCTTTATATACAGTTAGAGCCCGATGAGAATATCCTTGACGAAGTGCTCGTAACCGGTTATCAGAATATCAAGCGTGAGAATGCCACTGGTTCCTACCAACTCATTACTTCAAAGAAACTTGAAGAGCGCCACACAGGAACCATCGTTGAAAACCTGGAGGGACAGATTCCTGGTTTGATGAGTTATAACAACGGTCTGAACGGTGGTGGTGAGAATGCCTTGACCATCCGTGGTATCAGTTCTTTCCAGGCAAAGACCAACCCATTGGTGGTGGTTGACGGACTGCCCATCGAGGGAAGCATTGAGACCGTGAACCCCTATGAGATTGAGAACATCACTGTATTGAAAGACGCCTCTGCTGCTGCCATCTATGGTGCCCGCGCCTCTAACGGTGTGATCGTTATAACCACCAAACGTGCTCACCAGGAAAAACTGGAGGTGGATTTCAGTACTGATATCACTATCAGTGAGAAACAGAAATATGACAACTACGGTTGGGCAAGCGCTGCAGACTATATTGAGTTGGAGAAATACAACTTCAATAGCATGAAGGCTGATAGTCCCAACTCTATGGAGTCTCTTCTTTCAAGGTATGAGAGTAATCAACATGCTCTTTCTCCCGTTATGCGTTTATTTGTAAGAAATCATCTGGGTGAGTTGAGTGATGCCGACATGAATGCACAGTTGAATGCTTATGCCAAGAACGACTACCGCAAAGAATGGCAGGATGCCAAGATACGCAATCACGTCCTTCAGCAATATAACCTCGCTCTGCGTACTCGCGGCAAGTATCTGAACTCCAGTATTGCTGTGAACTATAAGACCGACAATCTCGGTATGGTGAAAGAGAACAACAATGCACTTACCTTCAGTTATCGAGGAGACTTAAATGCTACAAAATGGCTGAGTTTCTCATTTGGCACAAATATTATTAGTGGTCGCACGAAGAATCATTATTCAGATGTCTATGACTATAATGGTATGAACTCATTCCAGCCATACCTAAGTATGTATAACGCTGACGACTCACGTGCCAGAATGGAAGGAGACGTCCTACTCTCAGAACCCGGTCTGCAGAACCCTCTATACGAGCTTAAAGACGCCAGTTATAACCTGTTGGATGAGGTAGGTCTGAGTATGACCAATAGACGAAATACCAATATCCGCTCATTTATAAGTACGACAGCTACTATCCTACCGGGATGGACCGCCAGCGCCTATTTCCAATATGAGGATACTTATTCTAAGAGCAACTCTTACCTGAATGCCAACTCCTATGGCATGCGTACCTTATATAACTTCTATACTGTAGAGGATATCGAAATGGTGGACAGCTACGACCCCATTACCTATGAGCCCATCCAAGTTCCGACCTCTATTATCACCCATTACATACCAGAAGGAGGAAAGTTGGTGACAACCAACAACGAGGGTGCACACTATACTTTCCGCGCACAGACAGCATATAGTCATGAGTTTGCCGGCAAGCATGCTGTTGAAGCTCTTGCTGGTTTCGAGTTCCGCGAGTCACACACCAAGTCATACGGCAATATCCTTCTGGGCTATGATGAGCAGACACAGAGCAACCGAAGTAATATGGTGAACTACGGTTTAATAAAGGAAATGGATCTGAAGCCATCTGTGCTCGGCGTTAACTATGCCATGTCAGGAGCTGTCGATAACAGCACATTCAGCACTTCTGATGTGTTACACCGTTTCTATTCTCTCTATTTCACGGGGAACTACACTTACGATCGTCGTTATAGTGCCTCATTCTCATACCGTGTTGATAAAACCGACCTCTTTGGCGCCGATCCTGAGTTCCGCGGTCGTCCATTATGGTCTGTAGGAGCCAGCTGGAATATCCACAACGAAGACTTCATGAAGCAGTTCACTTGGATCGATGCCTTGAAACTGCGTGCTAGCTATGGTTTAACCGGTAACATCGACTCTTCAGTATCATCCTATCTGACGGCTTCTCTTTCCAATGAGTTTATCTATGGTAACCTTGGCGCATCATTAGACACTCCTCCAAATGATCAGTTGCGTTGGGAAAAGACTGCCTCTTGGAACTTTGGTTTGGACTACTCTTTCTGGAGCAACCGTCTGAGCGGATCTCTTGATTTCTACCATAAGAAAGGAACTGACCTGTTAACAATGACTGACCTCGACCCAACTACCGGATGGACATCACTGACTATCAATAACGGTGAGATGGTGAACAATGGTGTAGAATTCCAAGTGAACGCTCAGATTATAAAGCCACAGACACGCAACAGTCTTGGTATCAATGCCGCCTTCAATATCGCTTACAACAACAATAAGGTGACTAAGATAACCCATGAGATAACCAACGGCCGTAGTAATCTGGCGACCTACACCTTACACAAGGACAAGCCCATACACTCTATCTACGCATACCGTTTTGCCGGTATAAAGGCAGAGAAAGGAATGCAGTACATCACATGGGAAGGTCATGATGGTACTATCCATAACACACCATTAGATTCAGATGAATTTACCATTGAAGATGGAATCTACTGTGGTTCACTCGATCCTAAGGTAATGTCAAGTTTCACACCTGAGATTACCTACGCTGGATTCTCTCTTTCAGCAATGTTCAGTTTCTACGGAGGTCACTATATGCGTGCCAACACCAGCAGGTGGAGTAGCGGTGGTAGTGTCTTTGGCTACAAATCGGGGATTTATGCCAGCGAACTCGATTATTGGAGGACTGGCGATGCCACTAAGTACCTTGCCAATGGTTATTTAAGTGGTAGCGAACATATCATTGGTATCTATGATACACAGTATATGGATGTAAATGTTGTACCTGCCGACTATCTGAAATTACGAAACTTAGTTATCGGGTATGATTTCTCAAAGAATCTTTGTCGTAAACTGAAACTTAATGCCATCCGCCTGCGCCTACAGATGAATAACCTCTGCACATGGGTAAAGAACGACCTTGACATTGATCCTGAGGCAAATAACCCAACCAGCGGATCTGCAAGAAATAAGACTCCACGCAGTTATACCATGAGTTTACGTGTGAACTTCTAATGAATGAAATGAACAAATAGAATAGTTGTCATGAAAAAGAATATATTTATGAAGACAAGAGATATTGCAAAAGCTGTCGTTCCTTTCCTGTTGTTGGTGATTTCGCCATTGTTCATATCATGTGATGATGAACTGGATATTATCCCTAAAGGAAAGTCAACACTTGAAACTGTTTCCGACTTGGAGGCATTGCTTAATCAGGAGTGGCACCTGTCAGATGTTACTGATTTACTTGTTATTTGTAACGAGGCCCTTGGCTATATGATTAGTGTTCCTGGAACAATGGAACAGAAAAACTCTCTTGAATACGCTTATCTTACATTTGACGAGAGCATAGACAGAGAGGCACTCTCTACTAGTGATGCTCGGTACAATACTATATATAGATTTATCAACTATATGAATGTATTGATTTCAAAAATGCCGGATGCAGATGGTGACAGTAAGCTGAAAAGTCAGTACATTGCAGAGGCCCGTATGATGAGAGCCTATTTCCATTGGCTCTTGGTAAATATCTATGCCAAGCAGTATGACGAGGCTACGGCTGCTAACGAAGGAGGTGTTCCCTACGTTGACAATACCAATGTGGGTGAGGAGAAAACAAAACTCTCTGTAGCTGAGGTTTACGAGCGCATACTGGAAGACTGCTCCGATGAGGTTATTAACCAATTACCTAAGAACAATCCGAATGTGGAGCGCGGTGACCAGGCTTGGGGTAATGCCGTCAGGGCAAAGGTCCTGATGCAGATGAAGAAGTATAAAGAAGCTCTTCCTTATGCTCAGGCTTCTCTCAATCTTAACAACCGTATTGACGACCGCAGCTCGTGTATTGAAAATTTCGACTGGGTTTTAAGTCAGGATTCAGAATGTAATCTTATATACATGGGAACCGGAATGCGTGTGTCACCTACATTGGAGGCACTCTCCTTGGAGACAGCAGCATTGTTTGAGGACGGTGATTATGTGAATACTTACACCATGAACTGGAGTCCTATGTATGGCTCTATGTTCTGCAGTTTCCCCTGCCCTCTTTATTTCAGTTTCTCAACAGCTGGTAATGTCTATGGATTGACTTCTGACCGTATGTATTACACAACTGCCGAGTGTCTCATCCGCACTGGACAGATTATGGAGGGCCTGAAAATGGTGGACCGCATCCGTGCCTACCGTGTAGAAAACTATGTCCCTTTTGCACAGGGTAATCCTTCTGAGCAAGAGGCCATGGCCATGCTTCAGAAAGCAAAGTGGATAGAGTGTATTGGTACCTTCGAAAATTTCTTCGACTGTAAGCGTTGGAATACAGAGGCTAACTACAAACGTACCATCACCCGTAATCTGAATGAGTATGGAAAATATACCATCTCACCAGAGTCACCATTATGGGTTATCCCATTCCCAAGTAATGCCACACGCTTTAATGCCAGTCTGACACAGAACTATTAATAGTTCATAGTTTAGAGATCATAGTTCATAGTTATGATGAAAAACGTATTTAAGAAAATAAGTATGATGCTTGTCGGGGCAGCCATGGTGCTGCCCTCACAGGCACAACTGTTGAAAGTGGTCGTCCCAGACAAGGCTTTGAGGACACAGACATCCATCCCCTGGCAGAAAGCCTTGCAGTTTGACGACAAGGGTGTGGCTGTACTGGAGAATCCGGAAATCACCGAACGCAAGGAAATGCTCGTGGAACTGGAGGAGCGAAAGGAGTTCTTCCCTGTCATCGTTGAACCGGGACAGACACTCACCATTACCATCACGCTGAAGGATGATAAGTCACAGGTGAACTATT
>JAFZPF010000072.1 GCA_017550455.1 Prevotella sp. | reverse complement strand
TAGAGCTGATCCATCAGTCCATCGCGTAGCCACGCCTGTGCTTCCTGACATACAGTATGATAAGCGTTCCATCCCTTGCTGCTGAAGCGTTGAAGATCACGATATTTCCCTAAGGGTGAACAACTCATCTTTACTTGAGGGTTGATGGCTTTTACTCTATTATGAATTTTTCTTACAATGTTAGTGATATTTCTTCGGCCGGTATTCTTGTCTGTTTTTGTCTTCCAGTTCTCCGGGTAACGGATATAGTCGAGATGAATACCGTCGATATTATAGTTTTTCGTTAATTCAGCACATATATCACTAAGATAATCAGCTGTTTGAGACATCTCTGGGTTCATGTATCCATCGGGTCCTATCTTAAGGATTGCCTTCGGGAATTTCTGTCGCATGCGCTGACATCCCAAAGCATTCCATTTACCCACAGGAAGGGTCACTACCCATGCATGAATTTCCATTCCTCTTTTATGACATTCTTCGATAGCAAAACGCAGGGGATCATACCCTGGAGTTCTCCCTGGTACACCTGACATACACCCATCCCATGGCTCGTAGGCGGAGGGATAGATCACGGTTCCTCTAACCCTTGTCTGCAGTAGTATAGTGTTGATATTTATCTGCTGTAATTTATCCAGCATATCGGTAAAATCCTTTTTCTGCTTGTTGATTGTCTGTGTGTCTCGGGCATAATTGCGTGGCCAATCGATACCCCCTATGGTAGCTACCCACACAGCCCTTACTTCCTGTTGTGCATACGATGTGGGGAAGAGTAATATATATAATAATGTTAAACAGAAGAGTCTTTTTCTCATTTTCTTTTATTTTTGGGCTACAAAGTTACATTTTTTTTCTGTAATACAAAGAAAAATACTATCTTTGCAATGTAAAAAATTATATTCTGCCTTGGCATCGTTGCCGTCGTCATGGCAGTTTTGAGATTGAATTATTAAATATGTTCGGTTGACAGCAATAAAAAACAGATTCAAATGATTACATTTATTATCAGTGTACTGGCTTTGGTTGTTGGTTATTTAGTGTATGGCAAGGTAGTAGAACGAATATTCGGTCCTGATGACCGTATTACTCCGGCTGTTGCCAAGGCTGATGGTCTTGACTACATTGTTCTTCCCAATTGGAAGATTTTTATGATACAGTTTCTGAACATTGCGGGTACGGGTCCTATTTTCGGAGCTATCATGGGTGCGAAGTTCGGTCCGGTGGCTTATTTATGGATTGTGTTCGGTTGTATCTTTGCCGGTGCCACTCACGATTATCTGTCGGGTATGCTGTCGATGCGTCATGATGGTGCAGGCTTGCCGGAGCTGATTGGTCATTATCTGGGTAAGACGACGAAGAGTGTGATGCTTTTCTTCACGGTCTTCCTGCTGATCATGGTGGGTACGGTATTTGTGTATTCCCCTGCAGAGATCTTACACTCCATCGGTGGCTCCACCTTGATGTGGATCATCATCATCTTCTGTTATTACATTATAGCCACGATGATGCCCATCGACAAGATTATCGGCAAGGTTTATCCGCTCTTTGCTTTCTCCCTGTTGTTCATGGCCGGTGCTTTGATGGTATGGCTTTTCATTCATTGGCCTACCGTTCCTGAGTTGTGGACGAATTTCTATAATATGGGTAAGGCGACAGAGCCTGACAAATGGACCGATGCTATCTTCCCGGCGCTCTTTATCACGATTGCCTGTGGCGCTATTTCAGGTTTCCATGCTACACAGACCCCATTGATGGCTCGTTGTGTGAAGAGTGAGCGTATGGGAAGACCGATCTTCTATGGGGCTATGATCACAGAGGGTATCGTAGCACTTATCTGGGCTACTGTTTCAGCCTGGTTCTTTTATGGTGAGCCTTCTCCGGGATATGAGTTGATAGAGGCTGCTAAGAATGGTTTCCACACGTCTGCTCCGGCAGTGGTGAATCTGGTATGCAACGATTGGTTAGGAGTTGTGGGTGCTATTTTGGCCATGCTAGGTGTGGTGGCTGCTCCGATCACCTCCGGTGACACTGCTTTCCGTTCTGGTCGTTTAATTGTTGCTGAGGCGCTGAAGCTTGACCAGCATCCTATTCCCCATCGTCTGTATATCTGCATCCCGATGTTCTTATTGTCTATTCTGTTGTTAGTATGGCAGATAGAGAATCCTGACGGTTTCAATACCATCTGGCAGTATTTCGGATGGTCGAATCAGACACTGAGTGTGTTCACTTTATGGGCCATTACCGTTTACTTGGTACGTGTAAAGAAAGCTTTCATCATCACACTGCTTCCAGCCCTGTTTATGACGGTAGTATGTACCACATTCCTGATTGTCTCTCCCAATGCTTTAGGCATGGATATGACAGTGGGTTATGTCGTCGGTGCCTCTGCCTTGATCATTGCTTTGGCATGGTTCTGCACATGGTATAAGAAAGTGAAGAGTTAAGAGTTAAGAATTTAAAAATAAATTATTAATATACATTTTATTATGAAAAAAATCACAATGCTTTTGATGGTGCTGACAGTGGCTGTTGCCAGTCAGGCACAACGTATTATTCGTTACAACCAGTCACCTTTCCACGAGGAGAAATGTTATATCGGAGCCTCCCTGAGTAGTTTCGACCTGAACTACAGTGGATTGGAAGATTTGAAGATTGGCGCCAATGCTCAATTGGGTTATTTCATTGTTGATGATGTGATGCTGAGTGGTGAGTTCGGCTACAATAATAACGGTAAGGGATCTGACTATTTTTCAGCAGGTGTCGGTGCCCGTTATTATATTCAGCAGAATGGTATCTTCCTGGGCGTCAAAGGAAACTATATCCATCAGCACAACTACAACGATATCCTTCCGGGTGTTGAGGTAGGTTATGCATTTTTCCTGAGTCGTACGGTAACCATCGAGCCATCGTTATATTATAACCAGAGCTTCAAGAAACATTCTGACTTCTCGAACGTAGGCTTCAAGATTGGTTTTGGTATCTATCTTAACGATTAATCCTAAGGATATGTTGTCGGTAGAAGAATTGGAAGACCGTCTGATTGATCTTTCGTTTGCAGAAGATATCGGCGACGGTGACCATACCACCCTGTGTTGTATCCCCGATACAGCCATGGGAAAGAGTAAGTTGTTGATCAAGGAAGATGGTATTCTGGCAGGTATCGAGGTGGCCAAGCGTGTGTTTGCCCGTTTTGACCCTACCTTGCAGGTGGAGGTATTCATTCCTGACGGTAGCCCTGTCAAGAAAGGTGATGTGGCCATGATTGTCAGTGGTAAGGTGCGTTCGTTGTTACAGACTGAGCGCCTGATGCTTAATATCATGCAACGTATGAGTGGTATAGCCACGATGACCCATCGTTATGTAGAGCGTCTGGAAGGTACTCACACCCATGTGTTGGATACCCGTAAGACCACTCCCGGCATGAGGATGCTGGAAAAGCAGGCTGTCAAGATCGGTGGTGGTGTGAATCATCGTATTGGCTTGTTCGACATGATCCTGTTGAAAGATAATCATGTTGACTTTGCCGGCGGGATATCGAATGCCATCCACCGTTGTCATGAGTATCTGGATGAGAAAGGCCTGAAACTGAAGATAGAGATTGAAGTAAGGAATTTCGATGAGTTACAGCAGGTGCTCGACTGTGGCGGTGTTGATCGTATCATGCTTGATAACTTCTCTGTTGAAGATACGAAAAAAGCCGTGGATATCATCGGTGGAAGATATGAGACAGAGAGCAGTGGTGGTATCACCATTGATACCATTCGTGACTATGCCGAACAGGGTGTTGACTTCGTGTCAGTAGGAGCACTTACTCATTCGGTGAAAGGATTGGACATGAGTTTCAAAGCCTGTTAAAACGATCGTAAGGTTTTGAGTATCTTTTCAGCAGTCATACTGGCCGTAGCCTTACAGTTTGGTTCTCCGGTACATTTCCCGATCACTTTAGCGGGGAATTTCGGAGAACCACGTCCTAATCATTTCCATGGAGGAATAGATGTATGTACGGAGACATCCGTAGGAAAACCGATTTTTTCGATCGGTGAAGGTTATGTCTCGAGAGTTACCGTGGGCCTTTATGGTTTCGGTAATGCTGTGTATGTGTGTCATCCTAATGGCAAGACCAGTGTGTACTGTCATCTGAAAGATTTTCCACCGGCCATACGCCTGGAAGTGACCAAATATCGTAGGGAACATGGGCAGCAAGACCGTATCGATGAGTGGCATAACCCCAGTGAACCTGCCGATATCTATTTTAGGAGGATGCATTTGCCGGTAGCCAAAGGACAACTTATTGCTATCAGTGGAAATACAGGTAGCAGCGTGGCGCCCCACCTGCATCTGGAAATTCATGATACAGACACTTGGGCCATGCGTGATCCCCTGGACGAGTTGAAGGAATGTATCACTGATCATACTCCGCCGCAGGCACATGCCTTCATGGCGTATCCTCAACCCGGTGAGGGCATTTTTTGCCATTCCGATAAGAAGCAGTTGTTCGGTTTCAGCAGTAATCATTTGGAAAGGGAGTTCACTGCATGGGGAAAGGTAGGTTTCGGCTTATGGGCAAACGACTATATGGAAGGTACTTATCATCATTACGGTATTCGGAAGACCGAACTGTTAGTTGATGGCAGATGTGTTTTCCGCAGTGATGTTGACAGTATTCCTGCTCAGCATAACAGGGTGGTGAATGCGTGGGGTGATTTCCGTCATTATCTCCGTAGTAATGTGTGGTATATGAAGTCGTTTATCGATCCCGGTAATCCTTTGCCGATATTATCTGCTGATGAACATCGGGGAATCGTCAATTTCAACGAAGAGCGTGTCTATCAGATTGTTTACCTGTTGACCGATGCTTTTGGTAATCAGTCGACATACTCTTTCCAGGTAAAGGGCACTAAGGAAGTATTTAAGAAAAAACCGACAGTTGCTGCTAAGATGCTTTATTGGAATCGCGTTAACAATATCCATCTGCCAGGTATGCAGTTGCTGGTTCAGCGTTGGCAGGTGGCTGAGGATACCCCCCTTGTTCCTGATATCCGTTTTAAGGCCGGTGCCTTATCCGATGCTTACCGTCTTGCAGATTTTCCCACCCCTCTCTTTACCGGTGCTCAACTGTCAATACGGTTGAAACGTAAGGTGGCGGATAACAGTAAGTTGTGTATCCGTTCAGGGGAAAAGAATCTCGGAGGAACCTACCATGACGGATGGGTTACCACCGAGGTACGTGATCTAAATCTTTATTACGAGATAGGATATAATATGCCAGAGAATAAAAATCAAATAAAATCAGATAAAATAGTATGAAACGTTTTTTAGGTGTACTGATGATATCGTGCATGGGCGTCTATGCCATGGCATGTACGAATCTTATTGTTGGAAAGAAAGCCAGCTCTGACGGTTCTGTGTTCTGTACCTACAGTGCCGATTCGTGGGGAATGTTCACCGGATTGTGTCATTATCCGGCTGGTTATCACATGAAGAATGAGCGCAGGGAGATTTATGATTATGATACGAATGTGTGTCACGGTAGTATCCCAGAGGCATTGCAAACCTTTAATGTGATAGGTAATGTCAATGAATTTCAGGTAAGCATTGGTGAGACGACATTTGGTGGAAGAGAGGAAATGGTTGATTCTACAGGCATCATCGATTATGGTTCTTTGATGTATCTGGGGTTGCAACGTTCCCGTACAGCCCGTGAAGCCATCCGTGTAATGGTTACCTTGGCTGAAACCTATGGTTATAATTCTGAAGGTGAGACGTTTACCATCTGCGACCCCAACGAAGCATGGATCATGGAGATGATGGGCAAGGGCCCGGGATCGAAAGGTGTCGTATGGGTCGCCATGCGTATCCCCGATGATGCTATCTGTGCGCATGCGAACCAAAGTCGTATCCGTCAATTCTTCCACGGGAAGAAGATCAATCCGAAGGGTGTCTATCCGGTAGAGGGCGCCAAACCTCTGGATATCTACTACTCCAAAGATGTGATTGATTATGCACGTCGTAATGGATGGTATAACGGAAAGGATGCTGACTTTGCCTTCAACGAGGTATATGCCTATCCGGATTTCTCCGGTCGTCGTTTCTGTGAGGCTCGTGTGTGGAGTTTCTTCAACCATTTTTCTAATGACATGGATAAGTATCTGCCGTATGCCATGGGCACAGTGAAGGATGCTGAGCCGATGCCGCTGTGGATTGTCCCCAACCGAAAGGTTACCCGTCAGGATGTGGCTGAGTGTATGCGTGATCATTATGAGGGAACCCCCATGTCTTTGGATAACGATCCCGGACAGGGTATGTGGGGCATGCCTTATCGTCCGACACCCTTGACTTATGAGGTAAACGGAAAGAAGTATTTCAATGAGCGTCCTATCTCTACCCAACAGGCTGGTTTCTCTTATGTTGTACAGTTAAGGAATTGGCTGCCTCGTGAGATCGGTGGTATTATCTGGTTTGGTAATGATGATGGTAACATGGTGGCATTTACACCTATCTACTGTTGTGCTACCCGTCAGCCGGAGTGTTATAACACCCCGGGGGCTGATGCTGTTACTTTCTCTGACAAGAATGCTTTCTGGGTATGCAACTGGGTTTCAAACATGGTTTACCCAAGATATTCGATGATGTTCCCATCCCTGAAAGAGGTACGCGACTCATTGGAAGCTTCATATACCTTGGCTCAGGAACATGTAGAGCGTACGGCAAAAGCGCTGTATGAGCAGAATCCTAAAACAGCTGTCAAGTACTTGACAAACTACAGTTGTGAGAAGGCTGACCAAATGATGACATGCTGGCGTCAGTTGGCTTACTACCTGATCGTGAAATACAATGATATGGTGGTGAAGCCGGAGTCAAAGCGTGGCGTCTTCAAAAAGACTCCTGAGGGATTGGGTGAGAAGATTGTCCGTCCTGGATATCCCGAGCACATGGCAAAGGAGATTGCCAAGCAGGCTGGCGATCGTCTGGCTGTGCCGGATTGGAAATAATCTTATAAAGGGTTACAATATTTGGGGGCAGATCCGTATACAGACCTGCCCCAGTTTTTCTCTGTCTATACAAATAGCAGGGTTTGTGAGGGTTCTTACCTCACCACTATCTTCACCGCCCTGATGCCAACCTTTACGATAGCTATATCACCGGGCTGCAGATGAGTGTTTATAGTGGCAGTGCTGTTATGGCTGATACCAGATCCTTGTTGAATGCCGTTCGTGGAGTAAACACAGATACGTTCTCCATCTTCGACACCTTGGATGTTGATGATACCATTATTCGCCTGAATAAGTAAGGGGCGTATATTCATTGATTTTGCACTGGTAGTGATATTGAGTGTAAACATAGCATCCGTCCAAACTAATGTTGCGGTGGCAACATCACTATTATCATAACCCGTCTTAGTGGCATAAACGCTTATCTCATATGTCGCAGAAAGATCAACACTGTTTTCATACCCTTTCTTAATGTCTGAATCTGTTATCTCATAAACAAACTCTGCTCCATCTGTCTCACAACTGAATGATAGTTTTTTATTTGAATAACTTATGGTTGGAGTAGCGCATTTCTTCGTAGTAGGTGTTTCTCCATCTATTGCAACAATCTGTTTAAAGTTTTTCCAAGGAACTGTGGCTTTATAAGTATCAATGGAAGCTGCCGGAACATGCAATGTTGTGTATTCGTTATAAAAGTCAGGGAAGACATTATTATAAGCACCTGGAACCTTCTCAGCATAGCAATAAACGTCTGTAAGATTCTCGCATTCCACAAAAGCTCTTTGATTAAGAAGTATTATTCCATTTCCGATAGTTACAGTAGTTAAATTAGAACAGCCCAG
>JAFZPF010000071.1 GCA_017550455.1 Prevotella sp. | reverse complement strand
GATAAAGACCATGGAGCAGAACGCCAGCCGTTCGATGTTCCTGGGTAATGAGGTCCAGATGTTGCCGCCCTTCATGATTGACGGGAAGAACACTGCCGAGGTGTTCCTCTCCAATATGGACTATGCTCAGGTGTCTGCCGCCGTGGTGACACAGGAGTTTATCGACGGTATCCAGAATGACTATTTGGAGAAAGTACAGCGTACCTATCCCAACCGGTTCTTCGTGTGTGGTATGTGCAACCATTTCCAACCAGGTTTTGCGGACGAGGCGAAGACTTTGATTGACTGCGGTTTTAGGGCTATTAAGATACCTGCTCACCGACTGCTGTTGTCAGACCGTCGTATCCTGATGACCAGTCCGGAGATGATGCAGATGTTCCATCTGATGGAAGACAAAGGGATTATCTTCTCCGTTGATCTGGCAGATGGAGACATGCAGGTAGGTGAGATGAAAGAGATCATTGCCGAGTGCCCACAACTGAAGATTGCCATCGGCCATTTCGGTATGCCTACCACCGACCGCTGGGAGGAACAGATTAAGTTAGCACGTCATGAGCATGTCTTCATTGAGTCGGGTGGTATCACCTGGCTTTTCAACAGTGAGTTCTATCCTTTCAAAGGAGCAATACGAGCGATCAGGGAAGCTGCAGATCTGGCGGGTATTGAGAAACTGATGTGGGGCTCCGACTATCCGCGAACCATCACGGCCATCACTTACAAGATGTCGTACGACTTCGTGTTGAAGAGCACGGAACTCACCGACTATGAGAAAGAATGCTTCTTGGGTGAGAATGCCCATAAGTTCTATGGCTTCAACGACTTGGTAGAGTTGCCATATATCAAGAACATGTCGGAATAGTGCTGGTTTAGAGTTTAGAGTTTAGGGTTTAGAGTAACAACTTGTTTACTCGTTTACTTGTCTACTAGTCAACTAATAATAAATATAATGAAAGCAGTACAGATAACCGCCCAGGAACAGATGGCGGTAGTGGAGATAGCAAAACCTGAAATCAAGAATGATGAGGTATTGCTGAAGATCAATTACGTAGGTTTTTGTGGATCCGACCTTAACACCTTCTTAGGTAGGAACACGATGGTAAACATGCCCGTGATCCCCGGTCATGAGGTAAGTGCAACCATAGAAGCTGTAGGTTGTGAGGTGCCTGAGAACCTGAAGGTAGGTATGCACGTCACTGTTGACCCGTATAGCAACTGTGGTAAGTGTGCTTCCTGTCTGCGCGAACGTGCCAATGCCTGTGAGCATAACCAGACCCTTGGCGTGCAGCGTGACGGTGCTATGCGGGAGTACTTGGCCATGCCTTGGCAGAAGATTATCCCTGCAGAAGGATTGGAACAACAGGAGATCGCATTGATCGAACCGATGAGCGTGGGCTTCCATGCTGTCAACCGTGCAGAGGTAACAGATATCGACCGCGTCTTGGTGATCGGTTGCGGCATGATCGGTATGGGTGCTATCGTCCGTGCTCACATGCGTGGCGCTACGGTCATTGCTGTGGATCTCGATGATGAGAAACTCGAGTTGGCGCAGCAGATGGGCGCCCACTATGTGGTGAACACAGCCAAGGAGGATCTTCACACGAAACTGCAGGAGATCACTGACGGCTTGGGTCCTGACGTTGTGATCGAGGCAGTGGGTAGTCCCTTTACCCAGAATCAGGCTATCAGTGAGGTGGCATTCACCGGTAGGGTGGTCTTCATCGGTTATGCGAAGGCAGGCACGGAGTTTATCACCAAGTACTTCGTACAGAAAGAATTGGATATCCGCGGTTCCCGCAATGCCAAGCCGGCAGACTTCCGTGCAGTGATTCATTACATGCAGCAGAACAGGGATTATCCCAAGGATGCACTGGTCAGTAATGTGGCCACACCCGACACGGCCTTTGATGCCATGCGTGCATGGGCAGCAGCCCCTGCCAAGGTGTTCCGTATCTTGGTGAAGTTTTAGTTAAAGAATATTAGTACATTTCCCTTTTTCAAACGTCTTTCGTTATATGAAAGATATAACGAAAACGGAAAAGAAGGGAAGTCAGTGGATCTGGTTTCCCGGCGATTTTGAGATATGGCTGGGAAACCAGTTTAATAACCGTCGTACTGAGCGTGGCGCTATGTTTCCTCCTTTTTGGAAACAAGACAGCCATTGGGTAACGGTAGAGTTCAGCACAGCGGTCGATCTGGCTGCCCCAGAGACGATCACTATTGTTGCCGAAGGCAGTTATAACCTCATGCTAGACGGTAAACTGCAGTTCGGCATGCCAGGCAGTTTTGTCATTCCTGCAGGAAAGCATGCGTTGAATATCAAGGTGCACAACCAGCAGACACCACCGGCATTATATATAAAAGGTGAAACGGTGAAGACCGACAGCCAGTGGTTGGTAACCTATGAGGATAAGATCTGGATTGATGAGAATGGGGTGGCCCATGGCTCAGGTATCTATATGCATGCCGCCTCCTGGTGCTTCGATGATCCCACACAAGGACCTTCCACCTTCCATCTGTCACGTAAACCGGAGAAGGCGATGATTACCGAATATATCGGCAAGGGAATGCTGGTGGATTTCGGTAAGGAGACTTTCGGTTATCTGGCACTCAAAGGAGTAGAGGGGATGGGACTTTTGTCCGTGTATTACGGGGAGAGTCGTGAGGAAGCCCTTGACAAGAATTATTGTGAGACTTTAGATAAGCTGGTGCTTACGGAGGAGACCATCCTTTCTCTTGCCGATAACGTCAGTAAGCCGCGCACGCCCGACTATGTGATGCCCAACAGCAAGGCTTTCCGCTTTGTCTATGTTGTCCCTGAAGGCGATATCACCCTCCGGGAGATCGGCATGGAATATGAGTTCTTGCCGTTTGATGGTAGTCATAGCGGAGCATTTGTCTGTGATGATGAAGAGTTGAACAAGATATGGAGGGTGGGTGCTTATACGATGGACCTTACCACAAGGGAGTTCTTCATGGATGGTATCAAGCGCGACCGCTGGACATGGAGTGGTGATGCCATCCAGTCGTATCTGATGAACTACTATCTGCGTTTTGATACCGAGGCGGTGAAACGCACCATCCGTCAGCTACGTGGTAAAGATCCTGTGACGGCGCATGTCAATACCATCATGGACTACACCTTCTATTGGTTTAAGTCGGTGCTCGATTATTACCTGTTTACCGGGGATGTCGACTTCGTGCGTGAGATGTATCCGAAGATGCAGACGCTGATAAGCTATTGTCTCGGGAGAGTCAACGACGAGGGTATGGCAGAGGGACAGCCCGATGACTGGATCTTTGTCGATTGGGTGGACTTCCCCATGCACAAACGGGGTATCTTGTGCTTCGAGCAGATACTCTTCTGTAAGTCGTTGCAGACGATGAGCACCTGTGCGGCTCTCCTGCGTGATCATCCGATGGATAACCCTCCATAGGGAAGTATCACACATGAGGAATATCAACAGGATGCAAGCTGTTACGAGGAATTAGCCAAGGCATTGCATGAAAAACTGAAACCCACCTTCTGGGATGATGAGCGAAAGGCTTTCATGCACAGTATCGAGGACGGACAGATGAACACCATGATCACAAAGTTCCCCAATATGTTTGCCATCATCTATGATATGGTAGATGAGAAAGACAAGAAAGCTATCCTCGAACATGTGATGCTGAATAAGGAGGTTGAGGCG
>JAFZPF010000009.1 GCA_017550455.1 Prevotella sp. | reverse complement strand
GGCATTATGCACGATCTTCTCCCACAGATCTTTGGCACGGATGGTCTTCTTCACGTCAGGATTGTCACTGTCCACTGGGAACTGTTGCACATACAACTTATCATTGACGGCTGCCTCCATGAACTCATCGTCGATCTTCACACTGACGTTGGCACCCGTCACCTTACCCTCGGTCATCTTAGCGTCGATGAAAGCTTCACTGTCGGGATGCTTGATACCCACGGAGAGCATCAGCGCACCGCGTCTGCCGTCCTGCGCCACCTCACGGGTACTGTTGCTGTAACGCTCCATGAAAGGAACGAGTCCGGTGGATGTCAATGCGGAGTTGTTCACCGGGGATCCCTTCGGACGGATATGCGTCAGGTCATGCCCCACACCGCCACGGCGTTTCATCAGCTGCACCTGCTCCTCATCGATTCGGAGGATAGCTCCATAACTGTCGGCATCACCGTCGAGTCCGATCACGAAGCAGTTGCTCAGCGACGCCACCTGGAAGTTGTTGCCGATACCGGTCATCGGACTACCTGCCGGTACGATATATCTAAAATGATCCAAGAGTGAGAAGATCTCCTCCACGCTCACCGGATTCTTATACTTGTTCTCTATACGTGCTATCTCACGGGCGATGCGCCAGTGCATGTCTTCGGGACTCTTCTCGTAGATATTCCCAAAACTGTCTTTCATCGCATATTTGTTCACCCAAACCCGCGCTGCGAGCTCGTCGCCTTTAAAATATTCCAAGGAAGCCTGAAAAGCTTCATCATAGGGGTATGTAGTCTTATTCATCAGTAATATATAATAATGTGAATTCTAAAAATCTTTGATTTCTTTCAGAAAATTTCCTTGCAAAGGTAGTATAATTTGTTCATATTGCCAAATATATATTTGTAAATGTTTTCCGTTTTGGACAACTTTGAAGAAGAATGACAGAAAAAAGTTTTCTAAAACGAATCATCAAATAATTGGGAAAAAACTCTTGATTGTCACTTTTTTAATGTATCTTCGCACCAAAATAGTATATCATGGAAAGTTTAAGGAATAGAAGAAGTATCAGAAAATATGCAGGCAGGGATGTTTCCGATCTGTTGTTAAACGACCTGCTGTTTCAGGCGGAGCGTACACAGACGATGGGCAACCTGCAACTATATAGTGTGGTCATTACGCGTGACCGGCAGAAGAAAGAGCAACTGGCTCCTGCGCATTTCAACCAACCGATGGTGACGGGTGCTCCTGTGGTGCTCACCTTCTGTGCCGACTTCCGCAGGACATCCCTGTGGGCGGAGAACAGGAAGGCGACACCGGGGTACGGCAATTTCCTGTCGTTCATCAATGCGATGAGCGACACCTTATTATATTGTCAGACGTTCTGCAACCTCGCTGAGGAGGAAGGGTTAGGCTATTGCTACCTGGGCACCACGGTCTATATGCCGGAGATGATCATCGACACGTTACAACTGCCGAAGCTGGTAATGCCCGTAGCCACCATTACCTTGGGGTGGCCGGAGGAGACTCCCCCGTTGAGCGACCGTCTGCCCCTGGAAGCCATCATCCATCATGAGACCTTCCAAGACTACACCCCGGAGCGCATCAACCGTATATATGCAACGAAAGAGTCGCTGCCGGAGAACCAGCACTTCGTAGAGATCAACAACAAGGAGACGCTGGCGCAGATCTTCACCGACATCCGTTATACGAAGAAAGACAACGAGGCGATGTCGGAAGGTATGATGCGGGCCCTGAAGAAACAAGGGTTTGTTTAGTTCATAGTTCATAGTTTAGAGTTTAGGGTTTAGGGGTGTAGGGGTAGGGTTTATCCCTACCCGCAAACAACATTCGGAAATAAATTGAAAATAATTATCAACCATATGAGTAATTACCAAATACCACAACCTGATTCAATTTATCAGTTATTCCGTGCGTTAAACAACGTGCCGCGCCCCTCATGGCATGAGGAGAAGGTGGCCGACTGGCTTTGTCAGTTTGCCAAGAGCAACGCACTTGACTATCAGCGTGATGCACACAACTGTGTCGTCATCCGCAAACCAGCATCACCGGGAAAAGAACAGTGCGAACCCATCGTGCTCCACGCCCACATGGATATGGTGTGCGTGGCAGAGAAGGGGAAAGATTTTGATCCCCTCACCTCCCCCATCGAGGCATATATCGACAATGGCTGGATGAAAGCCCGCGGCACCTCGCTGGGTGCCGACAACGGCATGGGACTCTGCATGGCCATGGCGGTGATGCAAGATAAGACGTTGACACACGGACCCCTTGAATTACTCGTCACCACCAACGAGGAAGACGGCATGACAGGCGCTGCCAACCTCAGTGAAGATTTCGTGAAAGCCCGTAAGATGATCGACCTTGACTCGGAGGATTACGATACGATTACCGTGGGAGCTGCCGGTGCTTATCTGCAGACGGCCTCACTGCCCATCTCCTTTATCCCCTCCCCCGATGATGCCGTCTTCGCACAGATATCCATCCATGGCGGTTTAGGCGGACACTCGGGTGTTGACATCAACAAGCAGCGCATGAGTGCGGTGAAGGAGATCTGTCTGTTGGC